>DATEQW010000047.1:0-10046 GCA_035272245.1 Candidatus Sulfotelmatobacter sp.
GAATACTTGCGAGCCTCGGACGCTCTACTGGTTTCCGACTATGGATACGGATCCGCGAGTCCGGCGATTGTGAACGCGTTGCGGCAGGCAGGACGGCGGAGAGTCGTGCTGGTGCCTTTAATCCTAGACTCGCGATATCGCCTGCTGGAGTATTCAGGCGCTACTGCCGCCACTCCGAACGAGCCCGAGGTGGAAGCTGCGCTAGGGGTTCAGATTGGCCAGAACTGGGAAAAACTGGATGCGGCCGGGCGCCAGATTATGGAGCGGATGAAGCTGCAGTCACTTTTAATCACGCGAGGGCGCGACGGCATGGTCGCCTTCGATCAGGGGCGCGAGCCGGTCGATATTCCGATTTTCGGTTCCGACGAAGTTGCCGATGTAACGGGCGCGGGCGATACCGTGATTGCCGCGTTCAGCGCAGCACTGGCAGCGGGAGCCACCACCGAGGAAGCCGCCCAATTAGCTAACTATGCGGGGGGAATTGTCGTGATGAAGCGCGGCACAGCCACCGTTTCCCGAGAAGAACTGCTGCGCGCAGTGGACCAGGCGCCACCCTCAACAAGACGGCATTGATTTGAAATAGCCACGATGGAAAACAACAAACTCCTGGAACGTCACGAACTGCGAGAGCAAGTTGAGCTATGGCGGCGCGCAGGAGAACGCATCGTTCTGGCTAATGGCAACTTCGATCTGCTGCATGTCGGCCATGTGCGGTATCTGCGAGGCGCGAAGGAGTTGGGCGGCAAACTGGTAGTGGCCATCAATTCAGACGAATCCGTGCGGGCGCTCAAGGGCGAGGGCCGTCCCGTCATGCCAGCAGAGGAGCGCGCCGAGATCGTTGCAGCGTTGACCGATGTGGATGCGGTTGTGATTTTTCCCGAGCTCGATGTGCGCGCGCTCATTCGGGAGATTCGTCCGGATATTCAGGCTAAGGGCACCGACTACACTGAGGACACCGTTCCCGAGCGCGATACGGTGGCTGAGCATGGTGGGCGCGTGGCAATCGTGGGAGATGCAAAGGATCATTCCACCAGCGAGATTATTCGCTCGCGGATGACGCCGGGGAAGCCGTGAGTCCATCCCTGCCGCAAGAAAAATTTGAACGGCTGCTGGTGGTGCGCCTGAGCGCCATGGGAGACGTGATCCATACGCTGCCCGCCGTTTATGTACTACGGCAAGCCTTTCCGCAAGCTTACATCGGCTGGCTTATCGAGGAGCGGTGGGCTGAGTTGCTATGCGCGCCGGGATCCTCGAGACGAGGTCCGCTCTCGCCGCAGCGGCCGTTGGTGGATGAAGTTCACACGGTGAATTTAAAGGCTTGGGGAAGATCGTTATTTTCGATTTCGACGGCGCAGCGCATCGCCACAGTTTGGAACGATATGCGTGGCGCGCACTATGACGTTGCCATCGATCTGCAAGGCGCGATGCGGTCAGCGTTGCTGGCGCGGTGGTCGGGTGCGCGTAGGGTATACGGCGCTGCGGAGCCACGCGAAACCCCTGCCAGCCTGTGGTACACGCGAAAGGCGGTTGCAGCTGGCCGGCATATTATCGAGCAGAATCTTTCCGTCGCCAAGGCGATCACTGAGGATAGAGCGAATCTATCAACGACAGGCATTTCTCGCCAACTTCCTTGCGATCCTGAGTCCGAGATGCGAGTTGAGAAGCGACTTGCGGGAAGTGGGATCGGCGACTTTGCCATTCTGAATCCGGGCGCAGGATGGGGCGCAAAGCGATGGCCTGCCGAGCGATACGGCGAGGTTGCCCGTGCGCTTGCAGGTCGGGGCTTACGTTCGATCCTCAATTATGGCCCGGGCGAAGAGGAGTTGATGCGCGTTGCGGAGACTACGAGCGGCGGAACTGCTAAAGGGATGAGTTGCACCATCACAGAATTGATCGCATTGACCCGACGTGCACGGTTGTTTATTGGAGGCGACACTGGGCCGCTTCACCTGGCGGCAGCGTTAAGCATTCCGGTGGTGGCGATCTATGGACCAACGGACCCTGCGCGCAACGGGCCTTATGGAACGCGGAGCGTCGTGCTGCGCAGTCCGGGGAGCATGACTTCGCACGCGCGACGGGCGGCTGCGGACGACGGATTGTTGGCAATCAGAAGCGAGGAAGTAGTGGCAGCTGTGAACAAGCTGCTGGACAGCACTCTCACGGGCTAAAGCCCGAGTCGATTCTGCAGGGTTTTCGCGGCGCCAAAGCGCTGCTCTTCCACATGGCTGAGTGGTCACAAGTCGCGCGGCGGATCCGAGTGCCACTGGGATTCTTGTTTGCCGTACTTTATTTCTGGCTGGCGCGACCTTCGTGGCGATCCATGGCGCTGTGTGCGATTGTGATTGTGCCTGGGCTTCTGATTCGCGCACTGGCTTCGGGGCATGTCCGCAAGAACGAATCGCTGGCGATTTCGGGTCCCTATGCTTATACGCGTAATCCGCTGTACTTAGGATCACTATTGATCGGCGTGGGATTCGCGGTGGCGGCGCGCAGTTGGTGGGTGGGGGTGGCGCTCGTAGTGATGTTCGTCGCGATCTATGTTCCAGTGATCCGAGACGAGGAGGCCTTTCTGCGCAAGACATTCCCTGACTTTGAGGAATATGCGCGGCGAGTGCCGAGGATGTTGCCGCGCCTGACGCCGCATTCAAGTGACGAGGAAGGCTCGGCAGGATTTTCAATTGATCTATATCTAAAGCATCGCGAATACAACGCGCTGCTGGGAGCGCTAGGGATGATGGCAGCGTTGATGGTGAAGCTAGCGTTGCTTTAGCAATGTGCCTGTGGAACCGCGCACCGGAAGATAACATCGGCATGTCTCAATGTATCGCTCTCGCTGCCGTGCTTCAAGCCCGCGCACGGCGAAGTAAAGAACCGTGATAAGGCTGCCGTATATACATGCGCCGACTATCCACAAGGTCCACTGCCAGACTCTCCCCTGACCGTCGGTTAGGAACGACAGAACGAACGCGCCGAAGAGAAGGAGAACCACAACGAAAACAGCTGTGGCCAACAGAAACAAACGATCCCACCGGGCTGGCCGCCTACTGGTCCGGACGCCTGCCCACCCAAGTAGCCATGACATGGGATGGTGATGGAGTTCTAGCACAGCGGCGGCAAACTTCCATTCACGCGTGGCGTCCGGGCGGGTTTGAAGATCGTGCAAGTGTGCGTCCCTTGCCAAGTTACAAAGTCTCTCGAATCCGAAGTCCCGAAGAACGGGTATCGGCCAAGAGCCCTCGTAAGCCGTGTCGAATCCCGACGATGCCATTGGGTTCGTCGGCTCGGTTGGCAGATGATTTAAGAAATCCTTCTCGTCGTCATCGAGCGGTGCGGCTGAGCGCTCTGCTTCTTCGCTGATGCGCTCGACCACGAATGCAAGGGCGAGATCTAAGTCGACGTTTAGTACTTGCATACAGTTTGCTAAGGCAACGCTATTTCTCCGCGATCAATTCCCGCGCGCGGCTCAGCTCGGGCCGGGTGGAGTTTGATCCATCGCAGATTTTCAGCAATAGCGCGTAGTACTCTGTCGCGTCGCTCTGCTTGCCGGCAGCTTCGGCGGCGCGTGCCGCGCCGTAGAGGCCGTTGAAGCGGTTAGGATTGAGTTTCAGGTCGGTTCGATATTCCGCCAAAGCTTGCTGAGGACGCTTGGCCTCGAGCAGCATGTCGGCCAACTGTTCGCGCGCGGGGATACCTTCCGGTTCATCGCCAAGGTTATCGGTCTTATCGGCGAGGGCGCGCAGGCTGGCGACGGCGTCGTCGTTCTTCTCCTCGGCGTGCGCGACCCAGGCTGCGGCTTCCTGATAGTCCTCCCCAACGGCCTCGGCGTATTCGGTTTTCTTTTCGGCTACGAACTCCTTGCGGATCGTCTCAATCTGTTCCAGATCTTTGTGCGCCTGCGCGAGATTTCCGCTGCGGGCCGCGCCAATGGTGCGCGCCCAGTAGGTGATGGATTGATCTCCTCGGAGTGAGCCGGGCACGACCTGCAAGGCCGCAGCATCGGACCAGTGTCGAAGTTCGAGATCGTAGATCGCGGGGAACTTGGTGAGGGCGTTGGTTTCCGGATCGAAATCAGAGCCATACATCGACTTCATCTTCGGCATGGTTCTGACTTCATCGATCACCTTGGCTGCATCGGCTTCCCGCCCGCTTTGCAGATAGGCGTAGATCAAAAAATCCATGGCGTGAAACTGATGGCCTTCGCCACCCATTTGCATGGCGGCAGTTTTGCGCGTGGCGGCGATCGATGCGAGATTGGAGTTGATGTCATCCTGCCACAGGCCTACGCGGGCGAAGATGTGCGAAGGCATGTGCAAAGCATGCGGGGCCGCAGGCGCGATCTCCGCATAGCGACGCGCGGCGGGCAAGCCGAGTTGTGCCAGTTGCGGCTTGTCATAGGCGTGAATCAAATAGTGGGCGACCCCGGGATGGTCGGGCTCGATGGCAAACAGTTGTTCGAGAACAGCAGCGGCCTGTTTGCGATTGGCGAACGTTGTGTCGTCGTGCGGTTCGGAGGCAAGCAGGGAGAGTGCGTAGAACACAGCAGCCTCGTGATCATCCGGGTAGGAGCCGTACACCTTCTTCATCGCGTCTGAATAGGCTTTGGCGCGAGCTTCGTGATTCAGTTTCTTGGAGTTGCTGTAGAAAGCCGCGATGGCCGAGAGATAGGCCTGCTCACGCGGAGTGGTCGGGCCATCGGTGGTTTTGGCTTCGTGGACTTCGTCGAGGCCACGCTGGATTACTTTTGCGTCGGGGTTATTCCAAAGCTGGTGCCACAGGCTCATGGCCACACCCCAATGCGCCATGACGCAATGGGGATCGTCCACGGCAATCTGCGTAAACTCTTTCTCCGCCTCTTCGTACCAGAAGGAGTGCAGCAGCGCCACTCCACGCTGGAAGGACCTTTGCACATCGGGCGCGCAGGAAACCGGGAAGTCGACTGTGCCCAGCTGCGCGGTCGTTAAATCTTCATGGTGAGGGTGGTTTTGATCGCCGTCGACAACGGCTGTACTGGCCAAACCAGCAAACAAGAACAAAGTGGAAAGGAACAGAAGGCACAAGACGCGTTTCATGGCAAAACCCCATTGAGAAGCGAGTTTAGCCGCGCGAGAGGAAAGGGTCAAACCATCAGGATTGGACACGTACTTCACTGCCAGGGACATTAGTAGTCTAGTGGTGATTCTGATACAATTCGCGGCAATCGAGCTTGGTTAGCCCCACGGGCCCCCTGAGCGTGCTTCTATCACTCCCGCAAGTAATCGCAGGTCGATAAGCACGCGGCAGCAGAGCTTACCCGGCCCGCAGGGAGTAGCCATGAGTTTGCACCCTGGGCAAGAGCAGCGCCACGTTCCTGAAGAGAAGCGGTGCGAGTTGGATTCAGCCCCTCGCTCCCGACAGGATAGCGAAGACTGGTATCAGGATCTGGTCCAGCACAGCGATGATTTGCTGTGCATCCACGACCTTACAGGCCGACTTCTGTCGGTAAATCCTGCACCCGCACGCACCTTAGGTTATAGCGTAGAAGAGCTTTTGAAGATCCCGATGCGGGAGATTGTCGCTCCCGAATACCGTTCACAATTTGATGCCTATCTAGCCGAAATCGGGCGGGCTCGAGAGGCCCGTGGCTATCTTGCCGTGATGACGCGGTCCGGGGAACGGCGAATCTGGCAATATCACAATGCGTTACGTACTGAGGGCGTCGCTTCGCCGATTGTGCGCGGCATCGCCCATGATGTCACTGAGCAAAAGCGTACAGAGAAATTGCTGCGTGAGGCTGGCGAGGATTTGCTGACTCAGGTGCGCGAGCGGGAACACACCATCATAGATCTGAAGTTGTTCCGAACCCTGGTGGAGCAATGCAACGATGCCGTTGAAGTGGTCGATCCAGATACACTCCGCTTTCTGGATGTCAATGAGAAAGCCTGCTCGGTTCTGGGTTATGGCCGGGAAGAGCTTCTGTCGCTGCGAGTTTTCGACATTAATCCCATGGTTACGGAGTCTTCCGTTACGAAGGTCAGAGAGGAGTTGCAGAAATCGGGAGTATTGGTCATGGAGACCCATCACCGGAGAAAGGACGGATCAACATTCCCAGTAGAAATCAGCATGCGATGGGTGCGGCTGGAACGTGATTACGTCATCGTCATCTGTCGCGATCTGACGGAGAGCAAGAAGGCTGAGGCAAGACTGCGGGAGTACGAGAGGCTGGTCGAGGGGCTGGAGGAGATGATCGTGGTGGTGAACCGGGATTACCGCTACGTCATCGCGAATCGTGCTTTTCTGGATTATCGAGGGGCGGAGAGGGATCAGGTAGTCGGGCACCACATTCACGAAGTGGTCAACAGAGAAGCTCTCGAGGCAGTCAAACAAAAGCTGGATGCGTGTTTTCAAGGCCAGATCGTCGAATACGAGATGAAATATACGTATCCCCACCTGGGCGAGAGGGATTTGTTGATAACTTATTTTCCCATTGAAGGCCCCTCTGGCGTAGAGCGAATCGCTGCGATCCTGCGGGACGTCACCGAGAAGAAGCGCGCGCAGCTTGCCTTGCGGCGTAGCGAGGAGAATTACCGGATGTTTGTCTCCCAAACTTCGGAAGGGATTTTCCGGCAAGACCTAGATAAACCCGTTCCCATTGATTTGCCTGAAGACGAGTTGGTTCATCACATCCTGCATGACTCTTACCTGGCAGAGTGCAACGAGGCCATCGTCAAGATGTACGGCTTGAATTCGGTGCACGAATTCGTGGGCAAGCGCATGACTGAAATGCTGCCGCCAGAGGATCCGCACAACATCCAGCTGACACGAGACTACATTCGTTCCCGCTTTCGCATATTGGACCGGGAATCGCACGAGGTCGATATACACGGTAATTCTAAAGTTTTTCTTAACAGTCTGATCGGCATAGTGGAAAACGGGAAGCTGGTGCGGACCTGGGGCATCCAGCGCGATGTTACCGAAAAAGTGAAATTGGAAGAGTCGCATCGAAAGGCGGAGGAGGCGTTACGCGAGAGCGAATCGCATTTCCGGCTTTTGGTGGAGCAAGCCTCCGATGGGATTTTTCTCGCCGATGCCCAGGGAAGATATATCGATGTAAACTCCGCGGGCGCGGAGATGCTCGGGTACTCGCGGACCGAAATTCTTCGGCTCTCCATCGCCGACATCGTGGCCGCAGAAGAAGTGCCGCGAATTCCTGATGAAGTAGCCCGCTTTGCCGGCGGAAGCGTTGTCCGTACGGAGTGGAAGTTTCAGCGCAAGGACGGTTCCTTCTTCCCTGGAGAAGTCGTCGGAAGACAACTGCCGGACGGGGACCTGCAGGGCATCCTCCGCGATATCACCGAGCGTAAAGAAGCAGAAGAAGCTCTGCGCCAGAGCGAACAGCGCTTCCGCGTTGCGCTCGACGGTTCTCCTATCAAAGTTTTCAACCAGGATCGTAACCTGCGCTACACCTGGGTATTCAACCCGCAAGAAGGATGGAGCGAACAGGATTATCTTGGCAAAACCGACGAAGAAATCTTTGACCCTGAAACTGCGGCGCGAATGACGGCGCTGAAACGGCCGGTATTGGAAAGCGGCCGGGGGGCACGCCAAGAGTTCGCGCTTACCGCGCGGGGACGAACCCATTATTGCGACATAACCGTCGAGCCACTAAAGGACGCAGCGGGGGCGGTGGTCGGCGTAAACTGCGCCTGCGTAGACGTCACTCACCTGCGCCAGGTGACCGAGGAACTTCGTGAAGCGAAGGAGAAACTCTCCGAAGAGAAGCTTTATCTGGAACATGCCATCGACACTGAGCTGGGGTTTGGAGAAATCATTGGGCGCAGCAGCGCCCTGAAGGATGTCATGTCGAAGGTGGCCAAGGTTGCGCCCAGCGATGCCACCGTGCTGCTGCTGGGAGAAACCGGGACCGGCAAGGAATTGGTGGCGCGCGCCATCCACAGAATGAGTAAGCGCAAGGATAATAGCTTTATCAAGCTGAACTGCGCCGCCATACCGTCCGGTTTACTCGAAAGCGAATTGTTTGGACACGAGAAGGGTGCCTTCACGGGTGCGGTCACCAAGAAGTTGGGCCGCCTGGAATTGGCCGATCATGGAACGTTATTTCTCGATGAAATCGGCGAAATCCCGCTGGAGCTGCAGCCCAAGCTGTTGCGCGTGCTGCAGGATCTGGAGTTCGAGCGACTGGGCGGCACGCAGACTTTGAAGGTGAACTTTCGCCTGCTGGCCGCGACAAACCGGGACTTGCCTGAAAATGTAAAACGGCAGGAATTTCGCAGCGACCTGTACTACCGGCTCAATGTGTTTCCGGTTCGAATCCCTCCGCTACGCGATCGGCGCGAGGACATTCCACTTCTGATCGAGCATTTTGTCCGGAAGTGCTCCGCCCGGATGAACAAGTCGATCACTCGCATCCCCGCGCGGACCATGGAGACGCTGGTGCAGTGGACGTGGCCGGGAAATATCCGCGAGCTAGAAAACTTCGTGGAGCGATCGGTGATTCTGACTCCCGGGTCGGTTCTACAAGTACCGCTGAGCGAATTAATCGCACCCTTGGACGAGCGCAACAGCGATACGCTTCGCGACAAGGACCGCGAGCGCATTATTCGCACCCTGCGCGAATGCAGAGGACAGCTCGGCGGCCCCGACGGAGCTGCGGCGCGCCTTGGTTTGAAGCGCACCACGCTGCAATCGAAGTTGATCCATCTGGGAATCGACCCTAGGGCCTATCGGGCGTAAATGGCGGCCGGACAATAGCACTGGATGAGCTTGAGGCGTATTCTTTCTTGATGACGCCTCGATTTAAGCGAATTGTGGAAGCAGCGCCCTGGTTTGTCGCAGGGTTTGTGGCCCACATGTTGTTGCTTCACTTCCATCGTCATCCTGGGTAAAGCCACGGAAAGGGGTCCGCGGTTTCGATTCCGATTTGCCCCCAATAGACGAAAGCCCTCCGCTCACGCGAAGGGCTTTTCGTTGGGGGAGGGACTTGAGCTGAGGCGCTCGCGGTCCCACTACTGGAGCAAAACTACTTTGGCTGCTGTTGCTGGTCAGGGGTGGCGCCGGGTGCCGGAGAATTGCTGGAGAGCTGCTCCAGGTCATTCTTCAGCAGGCTGATTTCCACGCGCCCGCCGCTCATGTGCTTCGTCTTGCCATTGTCATCGGCGTTGGCCACGGGGGCGTTTCCCATGCCCACAAGGTAAATCCGGTAAACCGGAATCTCGTTGTTCAGGACCATGTAGCGCACGACTGACTCGGCCATCTTCTGCGAATTGGTGATTGCAGTCTGGCCCTTGCCTGAGGAGAAGCCTTGCACTTCGATGATATAACCACGCTGCCCCTTCACACCGTTGGCCATCTCGTCGAGAGCATCCTTGGCGTTCTTGCTGAGTACCGTTTGGCCGGGCCGGAAGCGGATCTCAGTCTGATTGGAAGCCTTGTACTGGTCGATGTTGCCCACCACGGTTTCGACGGTCTGAATGCGGGTAGTAGCCTGCTGCGCACTCTGCTGCGCCATGGTCGCTTTGTTTCCGGCATCGATGGCGTGTTGGTCGGCTTCGTTTGCTTTGTCGGACGCCAGCTTTATGCCAGCCTGTGCCCGTGAGTCAACGTCTTTGATCGCTTTGCTGTTGGCCGCGGTCAAATCATCAAGCTCGTTGACGCGGTCGCGGATGGGATCGGTCTGGCGCTTCACATAGCTCTTGCGCGCAAACGGATTCACGCGGCCCCAAAAACCTTCGCGGGCTGGAGCTTGCAGCGGCTGCTTGCCCGTGCCGGTCATGCTGTCGGTGGACTGTGTGGTCTGCGACGCCGCAGGCGCGTTGGATTGATCTTGGGTAGACGAAGATGAAGTTTGCGCAAAGGCCGGAAAAGCCAGCATAGCGGCCAAAGGCAAAGTAACGAATATACGGCTGTTCATGAGAACTTCCTCCATTTTGGGGGAGCGTTTGGGGGCTCCACTCCAGCACGCCAAAACGGGCGTGTTGCGTGATTTTTGATTGCGTCCCCTAAAACTACCGGTATACGCTGACGCAACGCATACCGAAACCTCAAAACTT
>DATEQW010000048.1:0-4353 GCA_035272245.1 Candidatus Sulfotelmatobacter sp.
ATCCTGATCAATCTATACAAGGATAATCAGTATTCGCTGCAGTGGGTGGAGAAGCTGAAGGTTCCAGTGCACGTTCGGTCGGCGGAGGAGTACATCGAGCTGCTCAAGAAACATGCTTTCGAGAACGTTGAGGCCTGCCGCATTCCTGATGACACGCCCACGCCCGATGACTACCAGACGAAATCATTTCATAGCCTCGACGATCTGCGGGCGTTCAAGCGAGAAGGCGCACTGCTAGTAATGGCGACGAAGCCCGATCTGCGGACGCCGGCGCCGGGCTATACCATTTATTAGCTTGTTCAGATTTTGCTGTCGTCATCGTCATCGCTGTCGCGCTGCCCCAAGTCTTTGGCAGGGCTGAGCGCGCGCCCGTCGGAAGCGTGATGGACTTCGATCCGCCCGTTCACATTCTCCAGTCTGATGTGCGTGCCGCCGTTCCCGAGTTCACCGCGCAAGTCATGCCCCACAAAGCTGCGACGATTTACATGCAGCCCGAAGTCATTCTCGATCCCGCCGGACACGGTGCTGGCCTCGATTTCCGCTTTGGAGTCGGATGGAATCGTCAGCTCGACCGAACCATTCACCGACTTCAGTTTCGAGCGAGGAGCCGGGGAGCTGGTCGAACTTGGCGTCCAGATGGCCGTTGATGGTGGAGAGTTCGGTGTGGCCCGCGAGATTATGCGCTTCCAGCCTGCCGTTGATGGTGGAGGCGTGCACTTCGCCGCTTACGCCCGCGACATCGAGAGAGCCATTGATCAGCTTGATTTCGTCGAGGCGCGCGCCCCGCGGCACGGTCAGAGTGTACTCAACCGTGGCGGGATTGTTGTGTGAGCCCCAATTGAAGGTCAGATCGTGCTCGGGGTATTTGGTGCGAATCGAAAGATGGTCTTTATCGGAGTCGATATCAATATGCGCCTGATCGAGCCGCTCCTTCGAATCCGCATACTTCACGGCGTCGACCTTGACGTCGTTCTGGTCCCAGGTTGAGATGTGAACCGCGCCATTGATGTTGTCGAGTTCCACACGTCCGTCAGGAGTCAAGGCGTAGGTTTGATGGAATTCTTCGCTGAATGTGCCGCGGTGATCAGAGGCTTGCGCTGCGAGAGCGAGAAGGAACAGAGCGCAGGTGCTTAGGACGATTGGGGCCGGGGCGGGGAATTGGCGTGGGCGGTTCATTGCATTCCTCCGTTTCAAGACTTAGACGCGGCGATCGCAAATTGGTGAGAGCCAAAAGTGGATGGTTCTCTGCTTATAGGGTTAAACGAAATTTGCCTGGGAATGTTCCGGATCATTTTGGGCGGGAACGGTGTTCTTCCGACCCGCTTCGGTGAGAACATAGACTCCAAGAATCGTCATTTCCGGCTCGATAGGATGGCGGTAGCGCTGGCCGGGATAAACCACGTAGTAGATCGCGGGATATAACAAAATCAGCCAGAACAGTAGCCATGCGCCGGGTCTTCGCTGGCGCAGAGCGCGGCCTAGCCCCCAGAACATCAACACCGACGACGCCAGGAAGAGCGAATTCTTTACCTCGGCCAGCCACCAGATCAGCGCCAGCCGCGGCGGTCCGGCCCAGAAATAGATGAAGCGCTTGAGGCAAAGGACGGCGAAGCGTGGGTAATCGGCCTTGATGTAATCGACCGCCTGCCGTTTGCGCCTCTCGATATAAGCCAGTTCGCCCAAGGACGTGTACTGGCGCATGGCGAAGATATCCTGGGTAGGATGCAAATACTGCATCCAGGTGCCATCGGCGCCCGGGCCGTTGCCGAGGCGCAGCTCCGCGCCGAGGTTGTCGCGAATGAAGATGAACTTGCCGAAGGTTCGGTAATTGCGCACCGTCCAGGGCGTGACGCAGGCGATGAAAATCAAAGAGGCCAGCACGACACCGGCCAGCGAAGGCTTCCCGCGCTTGGCGCGGTGATACCACGCCCACAATCCCGAGACGGGCAGGAAGGCGATCAGTACCGTGCTGTTCAGCGCCGCGATTCCCCAGAGCAAGCCGAATTCGATCCACGGCATCATTCCGTCGCGATCCTCCAGGGTCAACACCAGCCAGAAAATCACGGCTAACAACAGTGCCGAAAAACTCGTCTCCCACACCCAGCGCGTGCACCAGAACATCACGTAGGGCAGAAGAGCCCACGTCCAGGCTGAGCCAACGGCGACTTTCTCAGAGAAAATCCGGCGCGCGATGAGAAAGATTGGGATGCAGGTCAGCGCGGAAAAAATGCTGTTGATGGTGAGCAGAATGAACGCCGAAGCTCTGGAGTAGATTCCGAAGAAGTGAAAGACGCCGGCCGTCAGATAGGGATAGAGCGGCGGTTCCCAAGCGGTGGGCCCAGTGGGTGCGCCAAAAGCATCGCTGAAGCCGCGCCCGGATGCGATCGCGGCGCCGATGCGTCCCATCTCCCAACCGAAACCGAAATTATCTTCCGCGGGCTTGAACTTGTAGGTGTGACCGACGATGATCCAGCCCACTCGCAGGAACAGGGCAATGGCGACCATCCAGAATTGCGAAGTGCGAATACGAGACCACGCTTCGAGAAATCGGGCCTGGATGCTCCTGTGGTTGGCGGCCACGCCGGGGGTTGAATCCATGGATGTTTCTATTTGTAGCTGAGTCGCGATGCGGCGGCAACCCGACCGCTCCGCTTGGTAGTCGGCTGTTTTGAACTTCAGTCTTTTTTACGGGAGAGCATAAATACGCCGACCGCAGCACCCAAACCAGAAAATATGCTTATTTCCAACGGAGACGAGATGTGCAGGCCTGGTCGGAAAGGATCAGACTTTCCCATCTCTGAGCGAACCCAGCCGAGTACAAACAAGAACACATAGAGACATACGAACACCAGAGCGTACTCTCTCAGCCCGCGCCGCTGCGGAGATTTCATTGCTTCCAATAATCCCACCAATTCTTCCAAACTCCAAAACATGACTAATAGGCTAATTCAAGGCAGCCCACTACCTTCCGCTTTAAGTGATTGACACTCCTCCCCCCCAACCCTAGACTGAAGTGCTTCGCGCCATTGGCTTTGAACGTATAATCGTTTCGATACCTGCTACGAACCGAGGTGCCCGGATGGGCTGGCTGCAAAATAAATTCGAAAAGAATTTCATGATCAGCACGGTGGACTACGTCTTCAACTGGGCGCGCAAATCTGCCGTGTGGCCGATGACGTTCGGCTTGGCTTGCTGCGCGATCGAGATGATTGCGTCATCTACCTCGCGGTTCGATATCGCGCGCTTCGGGTCGGAAGTGTTTCGTCCCAGCCCGCGGCAGAGCGACCTGATGATTGTGGCCGGCACCGTGACCTTGAAGATGGCTCCGGTGGTGAAACGCATCTACGACCAGATGCCCGATCCGAAGTGGGTGATCTCGATGGGCGCGTGCTCGTCGGTGGGCGGGCCATTCAATACTTATGCGGTGTTGCAGGGCGTCGATAAAATCGTGCCCACGGACGTGTATGTCACCGGCTGCCCGCCGCGCCCGGAAAATCTCTTCTACGCTCTGCTCAAGCTGCAGGACAAGATCGATACCATGACGCTAGCGAAGAAGCCCACGGAAGTCCGGCTCGATCCCAACATGATGGAAAACTTCAAGCGCCAGGTCATGATCGCGCAGACTTTGCAACCTAAGTAGCCGCGTACGGTAACGCCCGTTTTAGTTCTTCTGGCCTCGCGCTGGTTCCAATCAATGCCTGCCTTGCCCCGTTAAAATGATTTTCTGCGCGTTTGACCTCTCTGATTTGCAAAACTCCTGCCCGATACGAGAACATACAAGGTTTGCATATCCATACAGATTCTCACTGAGGAAGCGGCCAAAAATATGGCGACACGGAATAAGTCCGCGAAAGCGGCACGGGTTGAAGTGAAGTCCGAAGGGAAGGCTCAGAGCCGATCCAAGAATAATGGCACCATCGATCCCGCGAAAGGGAAGCTGGGAGTAATGATCCCGGGCATGGGCGCGGTGGCGACGACCTTTGTTGCCGGTGTAGAAGCCATACGTAAGGGATTGGCAAAGCCCATCGGATCACTGACGCAAATGGGAACGGTGCGGCTGGGCAAGCGTACGGACGGCCGCTCGCCGAAGATCAAGGAATTTGTGCCGCTGGCCGGACTCGACGATCTGGTCTTTACCGGCTGGGATATTTTCGAAGACAACATGTACGAAGCGGCCTCGAACGCGGGCGTGCTCGACCAGAGGCTGCTCGACCAGTTGAAGCCTTTTCTTTCGTCGGTGACGCCGCGCGCCGCGGTGTTCGATCACAACTACGTGAAGAAGATTGACGGGCCCAACGTGAAAAAGGGCAAGACGAAGATGGATCTTGCCGAGCAATTGCGCGACGACATCCG
>DATEQW010000049.1:0-3475 GCA_035272245.1 Candidatus Sulfotelmatobacter sp.
ACGCGGAATCCGGTGCCGCAGTCAAAGACGTAGATGCGGTCACCGAGTCGCACTTCAACGCAGGAGGTGTTGCCCCCATAGCGCATGTTCTCGGATTGTGGAGTTGGCGTGGAACCACGCACGCCCCAGAACTTAATCCGCATAGGCTTTGAGACCGCACGAGGGCCCGTTTGCTGGCAGCTTCCTTGGTATCTTCGGATGATGGGCCGCGTGCCGTCAATTGCCGCGATGGTTCGCGCCCAACTATTTCGGCCTCGTACTGGGACCGGCGACCCGGCGCGGGAAGTGTCCCCTTATAATGAAGCGCTAGGCTTGCGCTGAAGCGGCTTCATCTTTTGCATGGCTTACCTTCCCATGATTAACCCTGACTATGATTAAGCCTGAGTTCAAGGAATTCTCTCGGCTGGCGCGGTCGGCGACGCTGGTACCGGTGGTGAAATCGGTGAGCGCCGATCTGCTTACGCCGGTCTCAGCATTCCTGGCAATTGCCAAGCAAGAACCGCACGCGTTTCTGCTGGAGTCGATCGAGCGCGGCGAGCAGATCGGACGTTATACGTTCCTGGGTGCGCGGCCTTACATGCGAGTGCGGGCGCGGGGCTCGGTCATCGAAATTGAACGGGGGCGCAAGCGCGAGCATCGCCGAGGCGACGTATTCCAAGTAGTGAAGCAACTGCTGGGCGAGCATCAGCCGGCATTGGTTCCCGGTCTGCCACCGTTCACCGCGGGGGCGGTCGGTTATTTTTCTTACGATGTGGTCCGGCAACTGGAAAAAATTGGCGAACACGCCAAGGATGATCTCTCTCTGCCGGATTGCGAGTTGATGTTCTTTGACCGGCTGCTGGCCTTTGATCATCTGCGCCACCAGATTCATATCGTGGCCGCGGCGGATGTTTCGCGGGAGAGTCCCCGGCGGGCTCATGACCGGGCAGTACGAGATATCGCTCGGCTGGAACGCAAGCTGGCTGCCGGATTGCGTCCGGCGATGTGGCGCAAATCGAACAAGGCTGGCGCAGGAAAGCTGAGGGGCAATCCGCTGAAGATCCATGCCGGTACTGCGCGTGCGGCGTTTTTGCGCAGCGTGGAGCGTTGTAAGGAATACATTGCGGCGGGAGATATTTTTCAGGTGGTGCTTTCGCAGCGGCTCGACTTCGTCCCTGGAGTTGAGCCGTTCGATCTCTACCGCGCCCTGCGGCAAGTGAATCCTTCGCCCTATCTTTATTTCCTGCGCATGGGCGAGACACAGATTCTGGGCTCGTCGCCGGAGATGCTGGTGCGCGTGACCGGGCGGAAGCTGGAATACCGGCCGATTGCAGGCACACATCCGCGCGGGCGCGACGAGGCCGAAGACCAGCGACTGGAAGAGCAGATGCGGAATGACGAGAAGGAACGGGCCGAACACGTCATGCTGGTTGATCTGGGACGTAACGATCTTGGACGGGTGAGCGAGTATGGTTCGGTGAAAGTCAAGGACTTGATGTACGTGGAGCGCTACTCCCACGTGATGCACCTGGTCTCGGCGCTGGAGGGAACGCTGCGAAAAGATCTGAGCGCGCTGGATGCCTTCGCCGCATGTTTTCCCGCGGGTACGCTGAGCGGAGCGCCGAAGGTTCGCGCGATGCAGATCATCGAGGAATTGGAGCCGGTGCGGCGCGGCATCTACGGCGGATCGGTGCTCTACGCCGATTTTGCGGGGAACCTGGATTCGTGCATCGGGATTCGAACGCTTTTGATGCAAGGCAAGAAAGCGTATCTCCAGGCGGGCGCAGGAATCGTTGCCGATTCGGATCCGGCGAGCGAGTTTCAGGAGAGCATGAACAAGGCGCAGGCGCTGCTGAGAGCGGTGGAGATGGCTAGGGGCAGTGGTCAGTGATCAGTGGTTAGTGGCCAGTTGCACCTATCTGTGAGTTGGCAGAGAAGCTAGAAGACCGTTCAGTATCCGGCCGACTTCGGCTGTGGTGCCCAGCAGATTCCCGCTCTCGTGTTCTTCCAGATATCCCAGTTCTTGTGCGAGGAGAATCTGCGTTTCTACTTCCATCAAAGAGCCCCGAGCATTTCCCAGGAACTGTCTGAATTCCCCGGTGGAGATTCTCGCTTGTCCTTCTGCAATGTTGCTAGGCACTGAGACGGCTGCACGTCGCAATTGAGACGTCAGACCGTAGGTTTCAATCTTGGGAAACGCTTGCGTGAGGCGATAAACGTCTAGTACCAGAGCCATGGACTTCTTCCACACGATCAGGTCGCGATATGAGTGGACGATGGGCCTGACTGAGCATTGCATCTGTCAATCATGCGCCGCGGGCCCGCGGCCAGATTGTGATCTTTGTCACCGCGGTCTGTTGATTTCCTAAAATGGCAGTGATCAGTGGTTAGTGGCCAGTGCTCAGTGGCCGCAAATCGACGTCGCGGTTGCTGTCCACTGATCACTGACCACTCTCCACTGCTAGAAAATTCGCCACCAGCTTCTTCCCAGCATCGGTGAGCACGCTCTCGGGATGGAACTGCACGCCTTCGACGGAAAACTTTTTGTGGCGCAGACCCATGATCGTGCGGAAGCCGTCTTTCTCGATAGTCCAGGCGCTGACTTCGAGTTCTGCCGGTAGATTTTTTTCTTCCACAATGAGTGAATGGTAGCGTGTGGCCGTCATGGGCGTTGGCAGGCCGTGAAAGATTGTTTTGTCATCATGCGTGACGGCGCTGGTTTTGCCGTGCATCAAGTGAGGAGCGCGGATTACATGACCGCCAAAGGCTGCGCCAATTGCCTGATGTCCCAAGCACACGCCAAGAATGGGGACCTTCCCTGCGAAGTGGCGGATCAGATCGATGCTGATGCCGGCATCTTGCGGAGTGCAGGGGCCCGGAGAAAGTACGATACGCTCCGGTTGCAGGGCCTCGACATCGGCGACCGTGAGCTGGTCGTTACGGCGAACCTCAACCTGGGCGCCGAGTTCCCCGAAATACTGAACCAGGTTATAGGTAAAGGAATCGTAGTTGTCGAGAATAAAGACCACGGAAATCTCTGTCCTGCCTGCAGTTTACACGTGGTTGCAGGGCCGGTTGTCATCAAGAAACGTCCCGGAGTGTAACGAATTCCTCCCTAGTGCCCACCGACAGTGCCATTACTGTCCCCAAGGGTGGTATTGACGCGAGATACCCTCAAACCTCATCCTTGACCGCAGAATATAGCTGGTAGCCACTTCAATAGCTTGGAGTAACGCATGGCAGAAGCCCAGGAAAAAAGGGCTGCAAGACGTTTCGCGCTGCGGATTCCAGTGTCAGTCGCCCGCGGTGAAAACTCAGAGCAAAGCGAATCCGCTCAACTTCGGGATGTGAGCGCACGTGGTATTAGCTTTTATCTGGATTCGCCTATCGCACAGGGCTCGCCCCTGGCTTTCACCCTGACACTCCCGCCCGAAATCACGTTGACGGAAAGCATACGGGTGCAGTGCAAAGGGCACGTGGTGCGGGTGGAGGAATC
>DATEQW010000050.1:0-17054 GCA_035272245.1 Candidatus Sulfotelmatobacter sp.
CGTGAGCCTCTCGAAGTCGTCCAGCGCTAGCCCGAATGTCTCCGCGGCCGCTTCGAATTCCTTGGTCATGGTGGTGTTGCTCATCAAACGATTATCCGTGTTCAGCGTGACGCGGAATTTCTCCTGATAAAGAATCTTGAACGGATGTTCCGCGAGACTCGGTGTAGCGCCGGTGTGAACATTACTCAACAAGCAGATTTCCAGCGGGATGCGTTTGTCCAGGACATACTGAGCCAGATCACCTAACTTCACGGCCTTGCCGTCAACAACAGCAATATCGTCGATCAGCCGCGTCCCGTGCCCGATGCGATGTGCCCCGCAATATTGAATCGCCTGCCAGATCGATTCTTTTCCATAACCTTCACCGGCGTGAATCGTGATGTTGAAATTCTCGCGCTGGATGTAATGGAAAGCATCCACGTGCTTCTTCGGAGGATAGCCGCCTTCTTCGCCTGCCAGATCGAAGCCGACCACGCCGCGCGCCCGAAAATCGACGGCAAGCTCGGCCATTTCGAGAGACGTATTCATGTTGCGCATCGCGCAAATGATCAAACCAGAGGAAATCCCGAAATCTTTTCGTCCTCGCTCCAGTCCCTTCAACACCGCTGCCACGATCTGCTGGTGCGTCAGTCCTTTTTGCGTATGAAAGACCGGCGCAAAGCGCGTCTCGAAATACACGATCCCATCCCGGCTCAAGTCCTCAGCCTGCTCATACGCGACCCGCTGCAGAGCCTCTTCGGTCTGCATGACTGCGATAGTGTGGGCGAAGCCTTCCAGGTATTTGCCGAGACTCCCTTGATTTGCTCCACGAAAAAACCATTGGGCCAGCGCCTGAGGATTATCGGTTGGAAGGTCTTTGTAACCTGCATCTCTTGCCAGCTCAATGACGGTTTGCGGCCGCAGCACGCCGTCCAAATGTTCGTGCAAGAGAACTTTGGGAAGGCTTTGCAATACTTGTCGATCGAGTTTCATGCGATGCGGTTCCTTCCGGCCGATGAGTTTTCCATCGAAGCAGGAGGAACTTTGCAAGATGATACACCACCGTTTGGACGCGGTTCTCGCCGGTGCGTGTTGTACAATCCGACGCCAGTCGAATTCGCGGAGGAATCGACACTGCAAGTATCAGCCCGCATGGAGCGCACACGTGAGCGAGCTTTCTGAGAACACAGACTATGGGTTGCGTCGCGAGATCCTATCTCCGATGGAAACTCTGGCGCAGTCTGTCTCTACCATGGCTCCCACCACTACGCCGGCCGCAACCATCCCGCTGGTTTGCGCCCTGGCTGGCAACGGCACCTGGCTCGCATATGTACTGGCAACCGTGGCCGTCCTGCTCGTCGCCTTATGCATCAGCCGCTACGCTCGCCATTCCTCCTCGCCCGGATCACTCTACGCGTATGCTTCGATGACGCTCCCTCCCTGGCTGAGCGCGACCGTCGCGTGGAGTCTGTTGCTCGCTTATGTAGCTACGGGATCCAGCGTCATCGGCGGCTTCTATCATTACGCGAACCTGCTGCTGCGCGACGCCACCGGCCATGTGTACTCTGCCGTATTGCTCGCGGTGCTGTGCACTGGAGTTTCGATATTCATTGCCTATCGCGACGTAAAGATTTCTGCGCGCCTCATGTTATGGATCGAAGCTGCGTCCGTGACGGTGATCGTGATTGTGGTAACGCTTTTGCTGGTGCGTCACGGCTGGCACCTGGACGCGGAACAACTGCATCTCCGCGGTATGACCGGCAGCGGCCTCCGGCTGGGACTGGTGCTGGCCCTCTTCAGTTTTGTGGGCTTTGAGAGCGCGACCACGCTCGGCTCCGAGGCGCGCAATCCGCTGAAAACCATCCCGCGGGCGGTTATCCAAAGCGCCATTCTTGCCGGAGCTTTTTTCACGATCTGTGCTTATGCCGAAGTGCTGGGGTTCCACACTGTCGGGCAGAATTTAGGGACGAGCCAAGCCCCGATGTATCTGCTAGCTCGAGTCGGCGGCGTCCCAGTGTTGGGACTCCTGATCGACATCGGTGCGCTTGTGAGCCTGTTCGCCGGAACTCTGGCATGCATCACGGCAGCGGCTCGCGTCCTCATGCTGATGGCGCATAACGGGCTTGCCCATGGCTCTCTCGGGAACGCGCATGTGCGGAATCGAACGCCAAGCCGTGCGGTCGTCATAACCGGCGTCGCAGCGCTGCTCCCCGTGGCAATACTGGCCGCGCGCGGCGCCAGCGGTTTAGATGTCTACGGCTGGCTGGGTTCGCTCGCGACCTATGGCTTCATCGTGGCCTATGCGTTGGTTTGCGTCGCGCTGCCGCGTTATTTGCGCGAGCAGGGCGTCTTTCGCCCTGGAGCTCAACTCGTTCCCTGGCTCGCTGGCCTCGCCATGCTGCTCGCGCTGGTGGGGAATTTCTATCCTGTGCCGGAGGGTCCGTATGGAAAACTCCCTTACATCTACCTCGCGTATTTGACTGCCGGCCTGCTTTGGTTTGCGGTTCGTGGACGAAGTAAAGATGAAGCTTTGGCCGAGGGCTAGAGCATAAAAATATCGAATCTGCGGCAAAGAAATTTTTACTGATAGGGACGCTTTCGTTCCGCCGGACAGTCGTGTAAAGTCATCCCTTATTTTGCGGGCGTGCAGAAATAGACCGTCTCAGCTGCGAACGTTGTTACCAATACATTCTAGGAGGTTCGGCGGCGCGCAGGCGGTCCGGCACGAGTGTACTTGCCTTGCGTGAGGTTATTGATGCTATCGATATTCAAAGGAACTCGGCTTAAGAGAACTGGACTGGTTGCGTTGATGGCTGTTTCAGCCCTGTTTGCACCTTCTGCCTTCGCTCCACAGGCTGAGGCTCAGCAAACACTTGGCGGTATCACGGGTACAGTCACTGACAAAACTGGCGGCGTTTTGCCGGAAACTGTGGTCACGATTATTGCGGACCAGACGAAGCTCACGCGCACCCAGAAGACCAATGCCAACGGCACCTACGACTTCGTAAATCTGCCGATCGGCACCTACACCCTGACGTTCACGCACGAAGGCTTCCAGAGCCAGAAGGTACCTTCCATTACGGTGCAGGCGGATCGCACCGCGACCATCAATGCCGTTCTTCCAGTCGGCCAGGTCGGAACTGTCGTTGAGGTACAGGCAGATCCGCTGATGAACGCTGTCGATACCACCAACGGCTACATCCTGGAGAAAAACCAGATCGATTCCGTTCCCCTGCCAACGGGCAGTTTCACAGGCCTGGCAATTCTGTCGCCAGGGGTAAATGCAGAGTTGCCAAACGGCACTGGCGCAAACGCCGGCCTGGGGAATCAGCCGATCTGGGCCAATGGCCAACGCGACACCAGCAACACGTTTCTTCTGAACGGCGTCGATGCCAGCAATCTGTTCAACGGCAAAAGCACCAGCCAGGTAGCTTCGGCGCGCATCGTCAACAACACGGGTGTAGCCGGTGCCTCCAGCACCACTGCGGAAATTATTCAGAGCACGGCATCGCCATACTTAGCTATTGGCCAAGCTTTGCCGACTCCGGCGCCGGAAACGGTCCAGGAGTTTCGCGTAAACACTTCCATGTACGACGCGCAGCAGGGATCCACCAGCGGCGCCCACATAGACATGAGCACCGCATCTGGCACCAACGGCGTGCACGGCACCATCTACGTTCACCGCGGAACCGATTGGCTGAATGCCGCACCGTATTTCTACAATCAGGACCCTAATATTCCCGCCAACGAAAAAGTTCCGCAACTGCACCGCTACACTGCCGGGGGAACAATCGGTGGTCCTCTCATCAAAGACAGGCTCTTCGGCTTCGTCAGCTATCAGCACATTCACGCTTCTGATTTGGAGATTGGGACTTCACGCACCGCGGTCCCCTTCGGGCTCACGGACGATCGCAGTCCAGCCGCATTGGCTAGTGTCGCGAATAATGATGGATGGGGAGTTACGGTGAATCCGGCGGTCGGAACGAATAAGGTGGGCGACATCGATCCCGTAGCCTATGCCTTGTTGACCGCAAAGTTGCCGAACGGTCAGTATTTGATTCCGTCGGCGAATCCTAACTCCATTCCAACGGTGAACTTCCCCGAAAATGTTTTCATCACGCAGCCGGCGTACTTTATTTCCGATCAGGCCGTCTCCGACCTCGATTATTTGCCCAGCCCGAAAGATACTCTGTCGCTGAAGTACTACTACCAGCACGACCCGACCACCGCGCCCTTCGGCTTCTCCTCGGTTGAAGGCTTTCCCCAGCATTTGGATGCTGGAAGCCAGGTCGCTTCGGTTACGAACACGCAATCGATCAAACCGAACTTGAGTGTGACCGAGGTGTTCGGCTTCATTCGCGAAAAAGTCTACAGCACAATTGCCCAGCCCTTCTCGCCTGGATCGATCGGCATCGGCACTTTTGGATCGAACGTTTTTCCGGGTATCACGATCGTCGACGATCTGGGGAACAACGCTTCAGCGAATACCGGAAATTGCACATCGAACCAAGACCCAGCTGCCTGCGGTCCGCCGTTCAACGCCGGACTCAACATTGGCTCAACCGCGGCTTCACAGGGCGCCTTCACCGGCATCTTTCAGAACCGCTGGATGCCTTCCGCGAACGCCATTTGGAACCTTGGCAAACACACCTTCACCTTCGGCGGCAGTTTTTCCTACACGCAACTCAACGCGCGTGATGAAAGAACGAATACCGGCATGATCGGCTTCTCCAACTTCGCCGACTTCCTCACCGGCTCACCGATTACGTATCAGGCCAACGGATTTATCACCACAACTTTCTTGCAAGGCGACGCCAACCGCTACTACCGCTCGAAGGAAAACGGCTGGTATCTTCAGGACAAGTTTCAACTCCGTCCCAATCTCAGCATAAGTGCAGGTCTCCGCTTCGACTATCATGGAGGTTTGACGGAAAAGAACGGACGTCTTTTCAATTTCGATCCGTCAGGCTACAGCTATGATGCAGCGAGTGACACGATCACTTCGAACGGTTTCATCGTCGCTGGGAATAATCCACTCTTCCCAACCAAGGGCGTCAGCAACTCGACTCTAACAGGACGACAATGGGGGCTCGCGCCCCGTATTGGCGTGGCCTGGAGCCCGAAGATGTTCAACGACAAGGTGGTCGTTCGCTCGGGCTGGGGGATGTACTACGACCGCGGCGAACTCTTCACCTACCTTTCTCCGGGTTTTGCCTCTGGCGTGATCGCCGGTGGTCCCTTCGGCGTAAATCAGACTCCCCCGTGGGTGAATCAGCAGTCGTGCAGCCCTTATGCGTACACCTTCTGCAGCACTCTTGAAGCTCCCTGGGGCGCAACGTTGGGTTCGGGCCCATCGGGCAATCCCGCAGATCTGGTCTTACCCAACGCGGCAGCAATCGAGAGCGGCCAGCCGTTATTCTCCTTCGCCGATTACAACCGTTCCAACAAACTTCCTTACACACTCAATCAGACGCTCGACATTCAGTGGCAGCCGCGGAACGATCTCGCGATCGACATCGGATACGTCGGCAATCTTGGCCGCCATGAAATCGTTCCTCTGCCCTTCAACCAGGCCCTGATCGCCTCGCCCAACCATCCCATTCGGCCGGGCACACCGATTGAGCAGGATTACACCTACGGTTACTCAGTGACCGGTCCCGCGACCTGTAATCCGAGTGTCTTTGGAAGTTGCTTGCCAATCAATTTGCCCAGCGCCAACGGCCAGCCGCCACAGCTCTATCAGGAAACGTTTGAAGGTGGAAACGTCGATCTGCGCGTTCCCTATATCGGCTATTCCGCTGAGTCGGAGTCTTACACCGCAGCCGGCATCTCTGCTTACAACGCGCTCCAGGCGCACATTGAAAAGCGCATGAGTCATGGCTTGCAGGTCGGTGCTTCCTATACCTTCTCGCATGCGACAGACGAGCAAAGCGCGATGGGTCTTTTTTACAACGGCAACAATCCTCTGGATTTGCGCTCCGGCTACGGATTGTCTGACTTCGATCGCAAACACGTGCTGAATTTCACCTACACGTACCAACTCCCCACGTTTTTTTCGGCAACTTCATTCAAGGGCAGGATTGCCGATGGCTGGGCCCTCTCCGGTTTGACCGTCATCCAGAGCGGGCAGCCGTATAGCGTTGTCGATTACTCAGGCGCGGTTGGCAGCATCTTCTATGGCACCAACGACGGCATCACGAATCCCATCGTTCCGCTCGAAGGTTGTTCTCCGTCCGAGGCGCTCACCGGGGCTTCGGGCGCCGGCGCCACTCCCGCGCTCAAAGCCAGCTGTTTCGGAATTCCATTACTAAGTCCGGGAGCCTTGAACGGCGCGATTCCCTCCAACGACCCCTACGAAACAAATTTCATCGACCACGGCCAGCGCAATATTTTCCGTCAGTCGTGGCAGAGGCGCGCGGACATTTCGCTGGTGAAGATGACACAGATTACCGAACGTACTTCCCTGAAGTACACCTTCGACGTCTTCAACCTGACGAATACTGCGAGTTTTGATATACCGATCGACGACGTGAGCCAGAACATCAATTTCGACGGATTTCCCGTCGTCGGTACGCCAGCGACGTTGACGCCCTGCAACCAGAACTTCACAGGGTCTTTGTATGTATGTCCGACGACAGGCAGCGGTTTAGGCGTGACGAATAAGACCATCGGAAGTCCCCGCCAGATTCAGATGTCGTTGAGCCTCAGCTTCTAAAGCCAATTAGTTCTGGCACTCCAGTTCTGCATGATGTGGCGGAAGAATCCGTGATTACTCCTGCCCAATATCTTCATTCCACACGGCAGGATTGGCGCGAATGTAGTCGGCAAGCAGAGCGACGCACTTCTGTGAGTCGAGATCAATCACCTGTACTCCCAGCGACCGCAACCAATCCACACCGCCCTGGAAATTCCGGCTCTCGCCGACGATCACCTTGCCGAAGCCAAACTGCCGCACGAGGCCGCTGCAATACCAGCACGGGGCAAGAGTGGTGACCATGATGAGCTTGCGGTAGCTGCGCTGGCGTCCCGCGTTGCGGAAGGCATCGGTTTCGCCGTGCAGGGAAGGATCGCCGTTTTGTACCCGGCGATTGTGTCCGGCGCCGATGAGTTTTCCGCTTTCATCAAAAATCGCGGCGCCGATGGGAATGCCGCCCTCGGCCAGCCCTTTGCGGGCTTCCGCGATCGCAACTTGAAGCATGGCGGAGTAATCGCTTCCCACGGCCCTCGATTATAAGTTGCGAACCGCGGTCGCCGCACCTTCAGTTCGGGCCGTGTTGAAATTCATATACACTGCATCGAAATTCTGAGTTTTACTTGCCGGCGGCCAGGGTTTATCACAGAATCGACGGAATAGGCTTGGAGTGGAGTGTGGGCTGCGCCAGCAGCCGCGGGCTCGAATCCAGGAACAACCGATTTTTGGCAGTAATTTCGCCCCCAGGGAGACGCCGCGATGTCCCGCGAAGGCCATAGAAATGGCATCCCGCCGGCGCAAGGTCTGTACGACCCTGCGCAGGAGCACGATGCCTGCGGGATCGGATTCGTGGCCAGTATCCGTGGCGAAAAAAGTCACGAGATCATTCGCAACGGCATCCAGGTGCTGCTGAATCTTGCACACCGTGGCGCTTGCGGTTGCGACTCTGAAACCGGAGATGGCGCCGGTGTGCTGATACAGATTCCACACAAATTCTACGCGCGAGAATGCGCACAGCTGGGGTTCGAGCTGCCCATGCCCGGCGCTTACGGCGTCGGGATGACCTTCCTGCCGGTCGAGAAGCACGCCCGCCTGCAGTGCGAAGGCGTTCTTGAGCGCATCATTCGCGAGGAAGGTTTGTCGGTTCTAGGCTGGCGGGATATGCCGGTCTACGCTTCGGCAACGGGCCGTGTGGCGCGGGCTTCGCAACCCTACATGCAACAGATTTTTGTGGGATGCCGGCCGGGTCTTGATGAAGACGCTTTTGAGCGCAAGCTTTACATCGTCCGCAAGCGCGCGGAAGATGAAATGCGGGAGTCGGAGATTGAGGACGCTGGAATGTTTTACATTCCTTCGCTCTCCTGCCGGACCGTGGTCTACAAAGGTCTGCTGCTGGCTTCGCAACTCACAAATTTCTACCGCGAGCTTTCCGATCCGGATGTGGTTAGCGCTCTTTGCCTCGTCCATCAGCGGTTTTCAACCAATACGTTTCCGAGTTGGCAGCGCGCCCATCCATATCGCTATGTCGCGCATAACGGCGAAATCAATACGCTGCGCGGCAACGTGAACTGGATGCACGCTCGCCAGTCCCTGCTGGCATCGCCGCTTTTCGGCGACGATCTGAAGAAGCTTTTCCCCATCATCGAGCCGGAGGGCAGCGACTCCGCCAACTTCGACAATGCGTTGGAACTTCTGCTGCAGGCAGGGCGTAGCCTGCCTCACGCCATTGCCATGCTGATTCCGGAAGCGTGGGCGGGAAATCCGCACATGAAGCCGGAGAAGCGGGCGTTCTATGAATATCACGCCTGCCTCATGGAGCCCTGGGATGGGCCGGCGGCGGTTGCGTTTACTGACGGCCGTGTGATCGGAGCCACGCTCGATCGCAACGGTCTGCGTCCCGGAAGATACGTAGTCACTCACGATGATGTCGTGATCATGGCCTCGGAAGCTGGTGTGCTCGACGTGGCTCCAGAGCAAGTGAAGAGGAAAGGCCGCTTACAGCCCGGGAAGATGTTCTTGGTCGATACGGTCGCAGGCCGCATCGTTTCCGATAAAGAGATCAAGCACAACCTGGCCTCGCGACAACCGTACGCCCAATGGCTCACGGAGAATCAGATCACGATGAGCCAACTGCCCGAGCCTTCGCGCACGCACCCTCCCGACCCGGAAACGCTGCTTCGCCGCCAACGCGCCTTCGGATACACCGACGAAGATTTGAAGATGATCCTCGCGCCCATGGCGTCGGTAGGCGAGGAGCCGATTGGATCGATGGGAACGGATACGCCGCTGGCCTGTCTTTCAGATCGCTCGCAACCCCTGTTCAACTATTTCAAACAACTATTTGCGCAAGTGACCAATCCTCCGATCGATCCCATCCGCGAAGAAATGGTGATGTCGCTGATCAGCTACATCGGCAGCGAGCGCAACATTCTCGAAGAAGCCCCGGAAAACTGTCACATGTTGAAGCTGGAGCATCCGCTGCTGACCAATCGCGAATTGGAAAAGCTGCGGCGCGTGTCGACCCGCGATCTCCTCGCCACAACGCTGCCTGCGCTGTTTCTGGCAAGTGAAGGAGAAGCTGGACTGAAGCGCGCTCTCGACGAGTTGTGCCGAAGAGCGTCCTTGTCGGTGAGAGCGGGATATAGTTTGCTGATTCTTTCCGATCGCGGCGTCGATAAAGACTATGCGCCAATCCCTAGCCTGCTGGCGCTTGCGGCCGTTCACAACCTGCTCGTCAGAGAAGAAACTCGAACCCAGGTGGCGCTGATTACGGAGTCCGGCGAGCCGCGCGAGGTGATGCACTTTGCTCTGCTCAGCGGATACGGAGCGAGTGCAATCAATCCTTACCTGGCGCTGGAGACCGTGGAGAATCTTGCCTGGCGCGGTGAATTGGCGGATGGCATTACGCCGGAGCTTGCCGACAAGAATTTCATGAAGTCGGTGAAGAAGGGTCTGCTGAAGACCTTCGCGAAGATGGGCATTTCGACATTACAGAGCTATCAGGGAGCGCAGGTTTTCGAAGCAATCGGGCTGAATAAAGAATTGGTGGAGACCTATTTCGCTGGGACAACGTCGCGCTTGGAAGGTTCCGGACTCGACGTTCTCGCCCGCGAATCGCAGCTCAATCACCAGCATTCTCTGCGCCCTGTCACGGAGTTTGAGACCGAGCTCGCCGTGGGAGGCAATTATCATCAGCGGACGAACGGCGAGTATCACCTGCTCAATCCGCAGACGATTAGCAAACTGCAGCAGGCTGTGCGGGAAGAGAGTTCTCAAACATTTCAGGAATACACCGACCTCATCGACAAGCGGAGCGCCACTTTGTGTACACTTCGTGGCTTGATGAAGTTGAAGAAGAGCGAGAAGCCCGTTCCCATTGAAGAAGTCGAGCCCGCCAAGGAAATTGTGAAGCGTTTTACCACCGGAGCGATGTCGTTCGGTTCGATCAGCAAAGAAGCGCATGAGACTCTCGCGATTGCCATGAACCGCATTGGAGGCAAGTCCAACACGGGCGAAGGTGGCGAAGATGAAGAGCGCTTCAAACCGGATGCGAACGGAGACCTTCGACGCAGCGCGGTAAAGCAAGTGGCTTCCGCCCGTTTTGGAGTGACCGCAAATTATCTTGTCAACGCGGACGAGTTGCAGATCAAGATGGCGCAAGGCGCGAAACCCGGCGAGGGTGGCCAGCTCCCGGGACATAAAGTCGACGAAGTAATTGCTCGCATACGCCATTCGATCCCGGGAGTGGGGCTCATTTCTCCGCCGCCACATCACGACATTTACTCCATCGAAGATCTCGCGCAACTGATCTATGACCTGAAAAATGTCAATCCGCAAGCCCGCATCGCGGTGAAACTGGTCGCCGAATCGGGCGTTGGAACTGTAGCGGCCGGCGTAGCGAAGGCGCACGCCGATGTGGTTCTGATCAGCGGGGACAGCGGCGGGACGGGTGCTTCGCCGCTGAGTTCCATCAAGCACGCAGGCATTCCGTGGGAGTTGGGCTTGGCGGAGACGCAGCAGGTGCTGTTGCTGAACGACCTGCGCAGCCGCATTCGCGTGCAGACCGATGGCAAATTGCAGACCGGCCGGGATGTCACGATCGCCGCATTGCTCGGAGCGGAGGAGTTCGGTTTCGCTACCACCCCGCTGATCGCGATGGGCTGCGTCATGATGCGCAAGTGCCATCTCAATACCTGCTCGGTGGGAATCGCTACGCAAGATCCCGTGTTGCGCAAGCAGTTTCAAGGACAGCCGGAGCACGTCATCAATTTCTTTTTCTTTCTCGCAGAACAAGTTCGCGAGTATATGGCGGAACTGGGCTTCCGCACTTTCGATGAGATGGTTGGGCGTGTCGACATGCTTGACGTTGAACCCGCCGTTGATCACTGGAAGGCGCGAGGCCTCGATCTTTCGACGATTCTCTACAGCCCGCCGCTGCCCTCGCGCGTGGCCCGGCGATGTGTACAGGCGCAGGATCACGGGCTGCAAGAGGCGCTCGATCACAAGATCCTTGCTGCCTCGCGTGCCGCAATCGACACGCTTGTTCCAGTCGAGATCGACTTGCCGGTGCGCAATGTTCATCGTACTGTCGGCACGATGCTGAGCGGGGAGATTGCGCGCAAGTACGGTTCCGCGGGGTTACCCGACGACACGATTCGGGTTCGCCTGACGGGATCTGCGGGGCAAAGCCTGGGTGCATTTTTGGCGAACGGTGTCACGCTTACGCTCGAAGGCGAGGCCAACGATTACGTGGGCAAAGGTTTGTCCGGTGGGCGCGTGGTCGTCTATCCCCCTCGCGCTTCTGGGTTCGCAGCCGAAGAAAATATCCTGATCGGCAACGTTGCGCTCTACGGCGCGACCAGCGGGGAGGCCTTTTTCAACGGAGTTGCTGGCGAACGATTTGCGGTTCGCAATTCCGGAGCGACTGCAGTGGTGGAAGGCGTCGGCGACCATGGCTGCGAGTACATGACGAAAGGAATGGTGCTCGTGCTGGGATCGTGCGGAAGGAATTTCGCCGCCGGCATGAGTGGCGGCGTCGCATATGTCTTCGATGAGCACCGTAACTTCACGGAGGAACGATGCAATCTCGGCTCGGTCGATCTTGAGCCCATCACCGAAACGCTGGATGCGCAGATCGTACAAGATCTCGTCACCCGCCATATGGAATTGACGGGCAGCCGCCGCACGAAATGGATTCTCGAAAACTGGGCTGAGGTGCTGCCGCGCTTCATCAAAGTCTTCCCACACGAATTCAAACGAGTGCTCGGAATGAGCCGCAGGCGCCAGCCTTATGGCTCGAACGCGCCGTTGGCGGTCCTCACGCACGCCGAACCGATGTCTCATGCGCAGGTGCAAAATGGGTAAGACGACCGGCTTCCTGGAATACTCTCGCGAACTGGCCCCGCGCCGTCCGGTGACCCAGCGTGTCAACGACTGGTTCGAAATCTATCTCGATCTTCCCGAGGAGACGCTCAAGAAGCAAGGGGCGCGCTGTATGGATTGCGGTGTGCCATTCTGCCAGACGGGATGCCCGGTCAACAATCTGATTCCCGACTGGAACGATCTGGTGTATCGCGGGCGCTGGAAGGAAGCGGTGCGGCAGTTGCACGCGACCAATAATTTTCCCGAGTTCACCGGCCGCATTTGCCCCGCTCCGTGTGAAGCGTCCTGCGTATTGGGCATCAATCAGCCTGCAGTTACCATCAAGCAGAATGAAAAGAACATCGTGGAGCGAGGGTTCGAGGAAGGCTGGATCCGGCCGGAACCGCCAAAGGTTCGCACCGGAAGAAAAGTGGCGATCGTCGGTTCCGGACCAGCCGGCTTGGCAGCAGCGCAGCAGCTGTGCCGCGCTGGTCATACGGTCGTGGTCTACGAAAAAGCCGACCGCATCGGAGGTTTGCTGCGCTACGGCATTCCGCAGTTCAAGCTGGAGAAAAATATTATCGACCGCCGCCTGGACCAGATGTCCGCCGAAGGCGTGAAGTTCGTTACCAGTGCGGAAGTTGGGAAAAATATTTCAGTCGAAGATTTACGCCGTGACTTCGACGCCATCGTACTTGCAGGCGGGGCCGAACAGCCGCGCGATCTCAAAGTGCCCGGCCGTGAGTTGAAGGGAATCCATTACGCGATGGAATTCCTTCCGCAGCAAAATCGGCGCTGTCTGGGCGATACGGTCGATTCCGCGGTCGAAATTCTGGCCACCGGCAAGCGTGTCGTGATTATCGGAGGCGGCGACACCGGAGCCGATTGCCTGGGAACCTGTCATCGGCAAAAGCCGCTTTCCGTGCATCAGTTCGAGATCATGCCCAAGCCGCCCGATGAGCGCTCGCCGCAAACTCCCTGGCCTCTATGGCCGATGCAACTGCGCACCGAAGCGGCGCACGAAGAAGGCGGTATTCGGGACTGGAGTATCGCGACCACGAAATTCAGCGGCGAAAGTCGAAGTATCAATCAGTTGCATGCCGTACGCGTCGGCCCTCCCCCGAAGTTTGAGGCGATTCCTGGTAGCGACTTCACCATCGATGCAGATTTGGTGCTCATCGCCATGGGTTTCCTGGGGCCGGTGCGAAATGGAATGATCGAACAATTGGGCGTTGTGCTCGATCCCCGCGGCAATGTCGCGACCGATCACAACTACATGTCGTCCGTGCCGGGAGTTTTTGCCGCCGGCGATATGCGGCGAGGCCAGTCGCTCGTCGTGTGGGCCATCTCCGAAGGCCGCAAGGCAGCCGCGGCCGTCGATACCTATCTCAGAGCCATGGCAGTGCGTTCCGTTCCCCTGGCTAACACCGCGCAACAAATCGCCTAATGATTCAGCCGTCGGCAGCTGTTCCAGGGATTAAGATGGCTGCTCCAGCGCTATGATCGGAATTCAGGACATTCAAACCGCGATGGGCCGGATACGCGAGGCCATCCGCATTTCCCCCTGCACCCACTCGGAAACTTTTTCCGGGCTTACCAAGAACGAGATTTTTCTCAAGCTCGATAACCAGCAGCGAACCGGAGCTTTCAAAGAACGTGGCGCGCTCAACAAGTTGCTCACGTTGACTATCGAAGAGCGCGCCCAGGGCGTGATTGCAGCATCTGCCGGAAATCATGCGCAAGGCGTCGCCTATCACGCAGGCCGCCACGGCATTCGGGCGGTCATCTATATGCCGCTGCCCACGCCGCTCACAAAAGTTTCCGCTACGCGTGCCTACGGAGCGGAGGTCGTTCTGCACGGCACGAATTACGATGAAGCGTACGAGAAGGCGGTCGAGCAAAGCCAGCAACACCATCTCACGCTGATCCACGCCTTCGACGATGACGCCGTGATTGCAGGCCAAGGAACGTTAGGTCTGGAAATCCTGAAGCAGCAACCCGACATTGAGGCCATCGTCGCGCCCATCGGAGGAGGCGGGCTCATCGGTGGCATCGCTTGTGCGGTGAAGGAAATGAATCCTGCGATCCGGGTCTTCGGGGTGCAGCCGGCCAAACTGCCATCCATGAAAGCCGCCATCGCCCAGGGTAGTCCCGTGACGTTAAAGCCGGCGGCCACCATTGCTGACGGAATCGCAGTGCGGCGCGCCGGCACCCGAACCTTTCCCTTGGTTCAGAAATATGTGGACGATATTGCTACAGTCGAAGAGGAAGAGATCGCCAACGCTATCCTTCTGCTGTTGGAGCGCGAGAAGACTCTGGCCGAAGGCGCCGGAGCAGCATCAATCGCCGCCGTCCTGAATCACAAGCTCCCGCTGGAAGGCAAGAAAGTCGCAGTGCTGGTCTGCGGCGGCAATATCGATGTCACGCTGCTCGCGCGGATCATCGAGCGCGGCTTGGTAAAAGATGGCCGCCTGGTGCGTCTGCGGATTCACCTGACGGACTATCCCGGCGCGCTGCACCGCCTTACCGGGATACTGGCGGAACATCGCACCAACATCGTGGAGACCGCTTACGACCGCGCCTATCACGGGGTCAACCTGGGCGACACTGCCATTGACATCACCATGGAGACTCGAGGGCCCGCTCATATCGCCGAGTTGCTCACGGCTTTGCTTGCCGCCGGCTACGCCCACGAAAGAATCCTGTAGACCCTTCGCAGCCAGCGCTGAACCCGGATGCGATATTATTTGACACTCTGATTCGGGTGATAAGAAATTTGAATTGGACTCAGCCGATCGATCCCTATTATCGTCTGCGGATTAGGGAGAGGACTGCGATTGAACGCAAACTGCGCTCGTCGGGGTCGGCTCTTTCCTGGGTCAGCCCTTCCCTCCAGGATTCAGAAGTGCCGTCGCACGGCTGCCTGCTGGACTTTACCAGCAGGCCTGCGGCTATCAAAGCATTACTCACGCCTTCGAAACAGGAGCAAGCAAACATGACCAAGCGAGCCGACGGGCACTCTCTGCGCCTGTCGTTCTTATCGGCCGGTGTTGCCCTCATTCTAGCCGCCGGATTGTTGGCCGGCCTATCAGCGCCTTGTTTTGCCGACGACGGGCCAAAACCCGATCCCTCAGGCATCGCCACGGGTGATAAAACCACCGCCGTCGATGCCGCGGGCAATCCCTTTGTCGTCGCCGAGCCCACGGACAAGACCGCTCCGGACTACGCTGCCAACAAGAAGGCGTTCGACGACTATCAGGCTCAGGTGGCCAAAGAACCGCTCGCAGTAAAGCTGGCTGATAGCGTTGGCCACGTTCGCGTCGCGACAAATTTCGCCTGGACGTTGAACACCGGCTACCTGGTCTTGTTCATGCAGGCGGGTTTTGCCTTGCTCACCTGCGGACTGGTTCGAAAGAAGAATGCCGCCCATTTAATGATGTTGAATTTCGCGGCCTACGTCTTCGCTTTTCTGGCCTACTACGCCGTGGGATATGCATTTCAGTTCGGAGCCGTTGCCATCAATGCCGCGCCTGCCAATCTTGGAGGCGTCCCTACTCTCAACCATTTTCTTGTCGGTAGCGGCCAGTGGGGCTTTGTGGGCGGGAAAGGATTTTTTCTCGTCGGCCCCGCCTATGACAGCGCCAGCAACTGTCTAACGCTTTTCGAAGTCGTTTTCATGGAAACCGCCGGCTACATTATTGTCGGGGCGGTGTGCGAGCGGATTACGTTCTGGGCATTCTTGATTTGCGAACTCTTCATCGGGGCGATTCTGTACCCCATCTCCGGCTGCTGGACCTGGGGCGGCGGATGGCTCTCGCAAGTCGGTTCCACACTCAATCTCGGCCACGGCTATGTGGACTTTGCAGGATCGACTGTCGTCCATGCCGTTGGCGGATTCTGCGCCATGGCTCTCGCAATTATTCTGGGACCGCGTCTGGGCAAGTATGGTCCCGGAGGAAAAATCCGCGTCTTCCCTGCCCACAATATCGTGTACGTTGTGACTGGCACATTCATCCTGCTTTTTGGATGGATGGGTTTCAATCCCGGTTCCACCCTCGGAGCTACGGATCTTCGCATCTCCGTCGTCGCGGTCAACACCAACCTGGCTGCCGTCGCCGGTTCCGCCACTGCTATGCTTTTGTGGTACTTCCTTTTCGGCAAGCCCGATATCACCATGGCCTGCAACGGAATGCTGGCGGGATTGGTCGCCATCACTGCGCCCTGCGCTTTCGTGTCTCCGACTTCGTCGGTAGTAATCGGTGTGCTGGCAGGTTGCCTGGTTTGCGTTGGAGTTCTCTTCAACGACCGTGTGTTCAAGATCGACGATCCGTGTGGCGCGATTTCCGTACACGGCTATTGCGGATGGCTCGGCGCGGTCAGCGTAGGAATCTTTGCTGACGGTGCCTACGGGGCAGGATGGAACGGCGTGGGTGCGACTTCCTACTTGGGCCACGCGGGTCAAGGCGTGACGGGTTTGATCCATGGCGATACGCGTCAGTTTTTTTGTCAGCTGATGGGAGCAACCCTCTACGCGGTCTGGGCGTTTGGCGCAACCTATGTCGTCTTCTGGTGCGTCAACAAAGTCAAGAGCATGCGTGTGCCGCCGGAAGTGGAAGAAGAAGGTCTCGACGTTCCGGAGTTCGGAATGGAAGGGTATCCGGAAGACGCGGTGGTGACGGCGTCGTACTGAAAACGCGCCGCCCTAGCGCGACGGGTCTGGAAGAGACGCCGAGGATTTGAGTTTGGAACAAAACCTAAAGCTGAATTTACCGCACCAGCGCGCCCGTGCTGGCAGTTGAGTGTGATTGAAATCACAAAAAAGTTAGTTGTTTCCTAGTAGTGATTGGCCGCTCGCCACTGCGTAGAATTGCGGGTCGCCGATCATGAATCCTAAATGGAACGGCCAGTTCTCGTGCTTTGATCTCGTAGCCCGAACCGATGCGTGCGCCAGCAGCGTGGTTCGAGTTGGCAATCTCGAGATCGGTGGCGGCGATTTCATCGTGATGGCCGGGCCGTGCGCCGT
>DATEQW010000051.1:0-6969 GCA_035272245.1 Candidatus Sulfotelmatobacter sp.
GTGGTGACTTTCCCGTCGTTGAGTGTCGGGTCCCCACCGGTGCGGCCGTTGGGCGCTTTTTATTCCGCGTCGCGAAATTTCTTTACCGGAGCCTTGACGCCGGGAGTGGGAAGACTAACGACGGTAGGCAAGTTTTATTCGGCGGCGGCACTGCCTCGCGAGAGATATGTGTTGTGGCTTTTTGCCGGAACGGATGGACAGATTCATATGGTGGATGGAGTGACAGATCAGACAGTGAAGCTGGGATGGGGCAGCGATATCGCGAGCGTGAAGACGGCGTGCGGAGCGGACGGTCAGTTGATGGCGACGAGCTCGGGGGAGAATGGACCCGGGAATGGTGCGGATTCGGTAAGGCTTTATGAGATTGCGGACCGCGATCCCGTGCCGGTGAGTGCGGCGTTGGATTTTCCCGGCGAGATCACGGCTTTGTGGACGGAGGCGAAGGGCGACAGCGCCATCGCGGTGGTTCGGAACCACGAGATAGGAGACTATGAAGCATTTCGGCTGGCAGTGGCTTGTAGTCAGTAGCCTGTCGTTCGGGGCATTGCTCATAAATGTCGGCTCGGCGGAGACTCGTCCGCAATATGGGGGGACGGTGCATGTTGCCATGCGGGAAGCGCCGATGTCACTGGACCCGAGCGACACGACGCAGGCGGATTCATTCGCCCGGCGAAACTTGCTGGCGTTGATTTTCGAGACATTGGTCACGGTGGATGATCGAGGTAGGGTCCATCCCGGACTGGCCGCGGATTGGCAGGCCGGACCGGGCGATCAGAGATGGCAATTCCATCTGCGGCAAGGCGTAAAGTTTCACGATGGGTCGCCGCTGACGGCGGAGATTGCGGCGTCTTCTCTGCGGACGGCAAATCCGTCGTGGAAGGTTTTTGCCGAAGGTGACTCGCTGATCGTGGAACGCGATCAGGCTGATGCCGATTTGCCGGCGGAGCTTGGGCTCACGCGTAACAGCATTGTGAAGAAGAATGGCGGGGGGAAGTTAAGCGGGACAGGTCCATTTCACATCGAGGATTGGCAGCCTGGGAAAAAGTTGACGTTGGCCGCGGAAGAAAATCATTGGCGCGGCCGGGGGTTTGTGGATGCGATCGAAGTGGAGATGGGGAAAAATTTTCGCGAGCAACTGAATGAACTGGAATTGGGCCGAGCGGACTTGGTGGAGGTGGTGCCGGAACAAGGGCATCGAGTAGCCATGGAGGGTGGCCGGGTGAGCAGTTCGCAACCGATGGAATTGGTGGCATTGGCCTTCAGTAGTGATCCGAAGACAGCGGACGAAAAGCTGATTCGGTCTGCGCTGGCTCACAGCATCGATCGGAGTTCGATGAAGAGCGTGCTTCTGCAGGGCGCGGGACAACCAGCTGCGAGTCTTCTGCCGAACTGGATGAGCGGATACGGGTTTGTATTCTCAACCGATGTGGATTTAAAAGAGGCTCGACATGAGCGCGATCAAGTTCGCGACCAGATTCGCACGGCGGCAAACTGGACGGTGGGATATGATGCCAACGATTCCGCGGCGCGAGTGCTGGTGGAGCGAGTGGCTCTGAATGCCAAGGATGCCGGACTGGGATTGCAGCCGACGACCGCGGCGACAAGCGATCTGCGGCTGGTGAGAATCCCATTGGCTTCAGCTGATCCGTGGATCGCTTTGTACAACGTGGCGGAGACTTTGGGAATGGCGATGCCGAAGGCGAGTGGAGAATTGGTAGAAGATCTTTATCCTGCCGAAGCGGCGCTGCTGGCGGGACAGCGAGTGATTCCACTGTTTCATCTTCCGGCAGAGTATGCGACGTCTCCGGTGCTGAACGATTGGAGGCCGGCGGCGGATGGGAGCTGGCGGTTGGATGAGGTCTGGGTGGAAAGAGATCGACCATGATGTTTCGCCGCAAACTGCTGGCTGTCTTCGCACTGACAGTGTTTCTGTCGGTGGCGGGCGTGGCCTGGTTGGTTTCGGAGGTGACGAGGCGCGCCTTCGTACACAGCGATGACGAGAGAACCACCGCACTGCTGACTCAGTTCCGGCGTGAGTTTAACCGGCAGGGCGATGATATCGAACGAAGGGTGGAGGCGATTGCCGGATCGGAGGCGGTCAATCGCATGGCACTGGCGTTGAGCCACGCACCGGTCGATTCCGGGCCGTATTTCGAGTTGGCAAAATCGGCAGCGGAGAACAATCAGCTGGATTTTCTCGAATTCGCGGAGAGCGATGGAACCATCGTTTCTTCGGCGCAATGGCCGGCCAAGTTTGGATATCCCGATGAGGCCTTTGGAAGTTTTTCGGGGGCCAGCGGGCAGGGAGCATTCTTGAAACAGGAGCCGGTGCAGGAAGGAACCGCACTGGGTCTGTTTGCGGTGCGTGCTACGCGGGTAGGCGATCGGCCGGTGTATGTGATTGGCGGACGGCGCCTGGATAAGAACTTCCTCTTGGCACTGGATTTGCCCGCGGGCATGAGAGCTTTGCTGTATCAGAACCGCAGCGATCACTTTTCCACGGATTTGCTAATTAATCCTTCGACTTCTTCAGCTGACAAGGAGTATTCACCGGCACAACTGGAACCGCTGATTGACGCCGTGCGCCAGTATGGGCAGGAGATGACGGCGGTTGTGGCGTGGTCGGGAAATCAAGCCGATGACGAAGCCTTTCATGCGATTCCTTTGTGGGGCGTGGGTGCGGGGAAGGATCGTCCGCTGCTGGCAATCTTGTTAATCGGTAATTCGCGGCGAACCTACGTCGAGTTAAAGCGGCACATTCGCTCGGCGGCGTTGCTGGTAGGAGCGGGAGGAATTGTACTGGCGATTGTTTTGAGCAGTTGGGCGGCGGCGCGGGTAACGCGACCGGTAGAGCAACTGGCGCGAGCGGCGCAGGAAGTTGCGGCGGGAAACTGGAATGCGCGGGTTGAGGTATCCGGGGAGGATGAACTGGCGCTACTGGCCGACTCCTTCAATCAGATGACCGCTGAGTTGCTGGGACAAAAAGAGCGTCTGGTGCAGGCCGAGCGCGTGGCTGCGTGGCGGGAATTGGCCAGACGGCTGGCGCATGAATTGAAGAATCCGTTGTTTCCGCTACAGCTTACGGTGGAGAATCTGGTGCGGGCGCGGCAACAGAGTCCGGAGCAGTTCGACGAAGTTTTTCGCGAGAGCTCGAGAACACTCTTGGCGGAGATTTCGAATCTGAAGGGGATCATCGGAAGGTTCAGCGAGTTCTCGAAGATGCCGCCGCCTCAGTTGCAGCTGGTGCAGGTGAACGATGTAATGCGGGGCGTGGCGAAGCTGTTTCAGGCGCAACTGGAAGCGCCGGGGCGCGCGAAGGTCAGTTGCGCGCTGCAACTGGATCCGCTTCTCGAGCCCTTAGCGGCGGATGCGGAGTTAATGCACCGGGCCATTTCAAATCTGGTGCTGAACGCCATGGATGCGATGCCGATGGGTGGGACGCTAACTTTGAGAACGCGCGGTGAGAGCGGGAAAGTGCTGATCGAAGTTGCCGATACCGGATCGGGGCTGACAACGGAAGAGTGTGAGCGAATCTTTACTCCTTATTATACGAGCAAGCAACATGGCACAGGACTAGGGCTGGCGATCGTGCAGTCGGTGGTGAGCGATCACGGAGGAAGAATCCGGGTGGAGAGTGAACCGGGGCAAGGCACGACTTTTGTGATCGAGTTGCAGCGAGGGTGGGATTCCTCGCGGTCATAGTGAAGTGATTCAAAGACGGAGGACGGTTGCCTACGAAAGCACATCTGCTAATTGTCGATGACGAAGCGAATACGCTGGCGTCATTGTCGCGGGCGTTTCGACTGGCCGGGCACGAGGCTACGGTGTGCGATAACGCGGCGAAGGCTCTGGAGCTGGCCAAGGCGCAGAAGTTTGACGTGATTCTTTCCGATGTAGTGATGCCCGGAAAAGGCGGACTCGCGTTGCTGGAAGAGTTGAAGGCACAAGGAGTGACGGCGCCGATCGTGATGATGTCAGGGCAGGCAGATATTGAAATGGCGGTGCGGGCGACGCGGCTGGGGGCTTTGGATTTTCTGGAGAAACCGATCTCAACCGAAAAGCTTTTGCTGACCGTGGAGAATGCGCTGAAATTGCAACGGCTGGAAAGCGAGAACCGGCAACTCAAGCAACGGCTGGGCAAACACGAAATTGTCTGGCATGGCCCGGCAATGCAGCGCGTGATGGCACAACTGGAGCGGGTGGCAGCGAGTGAGTCGCGGGTTTGCATCCTGGGAGAAACCGGTACGGGAAAAGAGCTGGTGGCGCGAACGATTCATGATCGCAGCGCGCGAGCGGGTGGAGCGTTTGTGACTTTGAACTGTGCGGCGGTTCCGGCGGAGTTGATCGAGTCAGAACTCTTTGGGCATGAGAAAGGATCGTTTACAGGAGCGGCGGGCCGGCATATTGGAAAGTTCGAACAGGCGGATCATGGAACTATCTTTCTGGATGAGATCGGCGACATGCCGCTGGCCATGCAGGCGAAGTTGTTGCGCGTGCTGGAAGAGGGAGAAGTGGAGCGCATCGGCGGCGAGCGGCCGGTGAGCGTGGATGTGCGCGTCGTGGTAGCCACGCATCGCGATCTGGAAGCGCGAGTGCGCGAGGATAAATTTCGTCAAGACTTGTTTCATCGAATTTATGTCTTTCCGCTCGTGCTTCCGCCGTTACGGGAGCGGCGGGAAGATATTCCGGCTCTGGTGGAGCATTTTGCGGCGCAGGTAAGCGCGCAGAATGGATGGAAAGCGGTTCCGTTTACTGCGGACGCGATGGCGGCGTTGCAATCGCACCGCTGGCCGGGGAACGTGCGCGAATTGCGAAATATTGTGGAGCGGCTGATGTTGCTGGCTACCGATGATGAAGTGGACCTTGCGACCGTGGAGCTCGCTTTGCCGAAGACCGGGAGTGGCGGGACACCGGGTTCGTCCATTTCGTTCTCGGGGCCGCTGGCGGAGCGCGTGGATGCGTTCGAGCGCGAGGAAATTCTGGCGGAGTTGAAGCGCAGTCATTCAAATGTAAGCCTGGCGGCGAAGTCGCTGGGACTGGAGCGCAGTCATCTTTATAAGAAGGCAGAGCACCTGGGAATTGATCTGCGCGCGATGCGGCGGGAACAAGATTCAGCGCCGGAATAATTTCTTCGTTCACCTCAGAGTTCAGGAGACTGGGTTGGCCAGAACACCGTGTCGCTGGATAGCCTTGCGATTTTCCGCTGCCTCGATCATCTTTCTCGCTGTTCTTCCCGCAGCAGTCGCAAGTGAGCCGCCGTCTCCTCCTTCGTATGGAGTGCGCATGGAGCAGGCGTGGATTCCGATGAAGGATGGAGTGCGGCTGGCGGCAACGCTTTACATGCCGGATGGAGCGAAGCCCGAAGAGAAGTTCCCTGCTCTGCTGGAATATTTGCCCTATAGAAAAGATGATGGCACCGCGGCGGGCGATTATCCCAAGCATGCTTATTTTGCGCGACGCGGATATGTGAGCGTGCGCGTGGATATTCGCGGATTTGGCGCGAGCGAAGGAACGCCGCCGGAGCGCGAGTATTCCGAACAAGAGCAAATGGATGGAGAGCACGTGATCGCGTGGCTGGCGCATCAAAGCTGGTCGAATGGAAACGTGGGGATGTTCGGGATTTCATGGGGAGGATTCACCGCGCTGCAGATGGCGATGCGGCACGCGCCAGGATTGAAGGCGATTTTGGCGGTGGATGCGACGGCAGAATTGTTTCACGATGACGTGCATTACGTGGATGGCATCGCGCACATTGATGAGTTCGAATTGAACATGGATATGGCGGAGGGCTGGACGGGTGCGCCGGACTACACGCTGGATGAAAAAGTGCTGGGGCCGCGATTCGAGACACCACCATGGTCGCTGCTTTATTTGAAGCATCAGCATGACGGGCCTTTCTGGCGGGAGCGGGTGCGGCCGTTGAAGGAAATCACAATACCCAGTTTCTTGATCGGCGGATTGCTCGATGGTTATCGCGACAACGTGCCCGACATACTGATGCAGGCAAGTGGGCCGGTGAAGGCGATCGTTGGACCATGGAACCATACGTTCCCGAACGATGCCGTGCCCGGGCCGCAGATTGAATGGCGCAATGAAGCGGTGCGCTGGTTTGATCATTGGCTGAAGGGACGCGATACGGGCGTGGAGCAAGACCCGCGGCTGGTCATTTATATGCAGCATTGGCATCCTCCGGATCCGAATCTGGAAAATGTGCCGGGCGAGTGGCGTCGAGAGGATGTGTGGCCGCCGAAGGAAGCGCAGCCGTCGACTTTATTTTTGCAGTCCGATCACTCGCTCGCGAAGGCTGCGGCGCAGTCGGATGGACATCAGCTGAAATATGTGCCGTCGGTGGGCGTGGAAGCGGGATTCTGGTGGGGTGAGCTGTTGAGCGACGTGCGGCCCGTGGACGCGTTCAGTCTGGTTTACGATTCTGCGGGGTTGCAGGAAGACGTTGCGATCCTGGGACGTCCGCACGCGTTGTTGCGAGCGTCGGCGACTGCGCGGCTGGCGGATTGGTTCGCGCGGTTATCGGATGTGGCACCGGACGGGAAGGTTACGCAGATCACGGGAGCCGGGATCAACGGGGCGCAACGGGAGTCGATGAGCGACCCGCGCGATCTGGAACCGGGCAAGATGTATCCGCTCGACATTGAAATGCATTTGACCTCGTGGGTGTTTCCCAAAGGCCATCGTATTCGCGTGGCGATTTCAAATGCGCTCTGGCCCATGATGCTGCCTACGCCGTACTCCATGACGACTTCATTGGAATTGGGCGGAAGCGATGGTTCGCGAGTCGTGTTGCCGATCGTGCCGGAGCACGGAGTTGCTCCGCCTGCATTTTCGCCTCCTGAACCTTCTGAAGAGCGGACGGACGTGAAGACCGAAGGTTTCCCTTGGCCAGGCGAGTGGACGGTTGAGCGCGATGAAGCCCGGCATACAACGACCGTGCACTGGAAAGGAAAAGAAGGA
>DATEQW010000052.1:0-8850 GCA_035272245.1 Candidatus Sulfotelmatobacter sp.
GCTGGATCCCACTGGCCTCGTTGACGCTAGCGGAAATTGCATCAACACTTGTGGTCTGGTGAGCCGATTTGGCGATGCTCCGAACGGCCTGATTCGGGCGCTCGACTCCTGGCAGATCGACTTCGCTGTGACGAAGGAAACTAAGTTAACTGAGCGCGTTGAGATGAAGTTTGGTGTGCAATTCTTCAACATCTTCAATCATGTCCAGTTCGGCGACCCGAATCAATCCGGCAACCTGACTTTCAACTACACCAACGTGTTGAACAATGCGGGAAATCCGACCAATAACTGGGTTCTCCAACCGGCTGGCAGCCTCGGCCTGATCGACACGACGGTGAATTTCAACAATAACAACGACAACGCCGCCTCTCCCAACACCGGCACGGGCTTGCCGCGCCAGATTCAATTCATGCTCCGCTTTGAGTTCTAACGTTAGAATCCGGCGAGCGACTACGAGTTGCTCGTCGGATTCATGTTCCTTTCAGGTTGAAGGCATACAGTCCACTACGGCGGAAAATCCTCCAAAAGAAATTTGAGATCTCGAGATTCCATGAAAAACAGAACCTTTCTATCGTTTTGCGTCTTGTTCACGCTTGCAACTCTGGCGCTCTTCACTCTTCCTCTGCAAGCTGTGGCCGCTCCACCGGCTGATGGCTACAGCATTACGAAGAAGATCTCAATCCCGGGCCAGGGCAGCTGGGACTATCTCACCGTCGACGAAGCAGCGCGGCGCTTATATGTTTCCCACGGAACACAGGTGGAAGTGATTGACGTGGATTCGGGGAACATTGTTGGAACTATCCCGAAGACGCTTGGGGTGCACGGAATTGCCATCGCACCGGAGCTTGGACGCGGATTCGTAAGCAATGGCCAATCCTCTACGGTCACGATTTTTGATTTGAAGACCCTGAAGCCCATTGCCGATGTTCCTACGGGACAGAAGCCCGATGCAATTATCTTTGATCCCGCCACTTCGCGAGTCTTCGCCTTCAACGGCGCCAGCAATAGCGCGACGGCCATCGATGCCGCCACCGGCAAAGTTGCTGGAACGGTGGATCTCGGGGGCGGGCCGGAATACGCGACCGCGGACGGCAACGGCTTCGTCTACAACAATCTTGAGGATGAAAGCCTGGTGCTGAAAATCGATTCCCGCAAGCTCACCGTCGATAAACGCTGGCCTACCGCCCCTTGCGCTTCGCCCTCGAGCATGGCGATCGATCGTGCCAACCGCCGGCTATTCATCGGCTGCCGCAGCAAAGTGATGGCCGTCATGAACGCCGATACGGGCCAGGTCATCACCACCTTGCCAATTGGCGACCACGTGGATGCCACTGCCTTCGATCCCGCGACGAAGCTGATCTTCAATTCGAATGGTGAAGGAACGATCACTGTCATTCGTCAGGATGGCCCCGACAAATACTCCCTCGTCGAAACCGTGAAGACTTTGCCGAAAGCCAAGACGATGGCCCTGGATTCGAAGACGCACCGCCTGTTTCTATCGACCGCGGAATCGGGGCAATTCGAGGTGCTCGTCGTAGGTAATTAGGAATCAGCTCCGACCGGCGTAAGCTCTTACTATGCGTTCACCATATCGATTTATCGCACATTCGTTTTCTCTGCTTTGCGTGACGGCGGCCCTGTTGGGATTGGCTTGCTGCACAAGGGCGTCCACCGCGCAAACTTCGGTTGATCTGCAGATCAAGGAGAGCGTGCCGTTTCGTTTTGTGGCTTACGGCGATACCCGTTTTCACGATCCGAAAGATACGGACGCTGCGAATCCAGCAGTGCGCGTGGCCTTGGTGCAAGCCATCGCCGAGCTGGATCCTGCATTCATTTGTTTCACCGGCGACATCGTCTACAACGGCTACGATGAGGATGATTGGAAGGTATGGGATAAAGAAACAAGCATCTGGCGCGAGAAGAATATTCCGGTCTATCCGGCGCTCGGCAACCACGATCTCCACGGAAGCGAAAAGATCGCTCTCGGCAATTATTTCCAGCGCTTCCCCGATCTCAAGAACAGCCGCTATTACTCAGTGCGCGCCGCCAATACGCTCATCCTGGTGCTCGACAGCTCTCTGGACGAAGTTTCTGGACCGCAGGGTCAATGGCTGGCCGGCAAACTCGACAACATTCCGGCGGACGTGGATTTTGTATTCCTTATGTTTCACCATCCGCCATACACCAGTTCTTCGGACGCGAAGATGTATGGTGGTGGCCACTCCGCTCGGCCTACAGAGGCAGCTCTGGCGAAAATATTGGAGGAGCGCCAGGCGCATGCGCGTGCGCGTTTCGTGGTGTTCTCCGGACACGTGCACAACTATGAGCGCCATGAAAACGGAGGGGTCACTTACTTCGTTTCCGGTGGCGGAGCCGCCCACGCATATCCTATCGAACGTGCCCCCAGCGACCCGTTCCAGAGCAAAGAAGTGAACTATCACTATCTGCTGGTGGAGGTCGATCATCAGCAACTGAAGATCACGATGAATCGCATCGACCTGTCCAGCGGGAAGGCGGTCTGGTCGCAGCCTGATTCTGTAAAGATCACGACACAGGCAGCCGCCTCCGCAGCGGCGGCGCGCTGAAAGTTCGATCAGAAAACACAGCGTTCACCGGGAACGTTTTACGGTTCCAGCACGAACGAGCCTTTCACCCGAATGTCGCGGGACGAAGACCCGACTAGCACATCGAACCGGCCCGGCTCGGCGACCCAGTCTTTCTTCGCAGTGCTGTAGAAAGCCATAGCAGAGCGGTCGAGCGAAAAACTCACGGTCTTCGATTCTCCGGGCGCAAGCTCCACGCGGTGAAAGCCTTTCAGTTCCTGAACAGGCCGATCCACGCTCGCGTGTCCGTCGTGTACGTAAAGTTCCACCACGTCTGCGCCGGCGCGGGATCCGGTGTTGCGGACTCGCAGGCTCACCTCTACCGGCTTCCCTGAGGATGATTCGCTCGGCGAAATTTTCAAATCGCTGTAATCGAACTTCGTATAAGAAAGACCGTAGCCAAAGGGAAATAGAGGCTCCACCTTCTTCGAATCGAAATATCGGTAGCCCACATAAATACCTTCCGCGTACTCGACCTGCAGGTTCTCACCGGGATAGTGCCCGTACGCAGGTGAATCCTTCCATGCCTTCACAAACGAAACTGGTAATTTTCCTGAAGGGTTGGCATCGCCGAAGAGAACATCCGCAATTGCATTCCCGCCCTCCTGTCCGCCATACCACATATCAACAATGGCGGGAACCTGCGCAATCCATTTCGACATGATGACGGGGCCGCCTGCGTTGATGACCACGACAGTATTCTTATTGACCTTCGCCACGGCTGCGATGAGTTCGTCCTGCCCACCCGGCAGATCGAGCGACTTGATGTCGAAATCTTCTGACTCAAGTTTCGGATACCTGCCTACCACGATGATGACAGCATCTGCTTTGGCCGCAGTATCGACGGCTTCTTTTCGAAGCTGCTCCCGCACCTGCGGTGTGTCTTTGCTCGGATCCTCGCCCTCCATACCGACACCCAACGCGTAACTCACTTGCAGATTCTTGCCCTCTCGATCCTGAATCCCTTTCAGCGGGCTGATCGAATACTTGGGAGTCACCAGCGAACTGCCGCCCCCGCCCGTTCGCGCTACGGCGGCGTTGGGCCCGATCACGACGAGCGAGTGAATCTTCGACGGATTGATCGGGAGTAAATCGCCATCGTTCTTCAGCAAAACGATGCTCTCGGTCGCGGCTTTGCGCGCCACTGCACGCTGCCCCGGCGTATCGATCTCGCCGGTCGCGGTGTGTGGCTTGTCGAATTGCCCGCTGATGAACATCACGCGCAGCATGCGGCCTACGTTGTCATCAATTGTGGCCGCGGATATCTTGCCATCCGATATTTCCGGAAGCACTTTCTCCGGAACCAGCCAGCCGCCGCCGTTGCCGGCCTCCAGCGTCTTCGGCCGTTTCAACCATTCCTCCATGGGCTCGCCGCCAGGCATCTCCAAATCCATGCCGGCATTTACCGTAGCGGCGGTGCTGTACGTGCTACCCCAATCCGAAACTACGAAGCCTTTAAAGTCCCATTCTTTTTGCAGCACATCCTTCAGCAAGAACGGATTTTCAGCGCAATACACACCGTTGAGTTTGTTGTACGCCGACATCACCGACCATACGCGAGCGTCGTGCACCGCAGCCTCGAACGCGGGGAAATAGATTTCGTGCAAAGTGCGCTCATCAATTACTGCATTGATCCGGTGTCGCTCGAACTCCTGATTGTTCGCGTCAAAGTGCTTCACCGTCGCAATCACGCCTTCGCTCTGAACTCCCTTGATGTAAGCCACTCCCATGCGACTCGTGAGATAAGGATCTTCGCCGTAGCCTTCGAAATTTCTGCCCCAGAGAGGAGTGCGGTTAATGTTCACCGTTGGTCCCAGAATCATGTCGCGTCCAACGGCCTTCACTTCCTGGCCGATCGCCTGCCCTTCGGCTCGGACCAGTTCCGTATCCCAGGTGGCGGCCATGGCCACTCCTGCGGGAAAAGCGGTTGTCAGGACTTTCGTTTTTGCGGTCTCCGCACTGGTCTCAGCCGAAGGCCCGGCCCACGACCGGATACCCAATGGGCCATCCGCCATTTTTATGGAAGGGATACCCAGCCGCTCATTCGGAACGCTCTGCATCCAGTCTGCGCCGCTCAACATCGCAACTTTTTCCTGCAGCGTCATGCGGCCCAGCAGGTCTTGAACGCGTTGCTCGACCGGCGCGGTGGGATTCTTGTACGGCGGGAGATTAGATCCGCTCTGGTTCTGCGCAATTCCAAATACGGTGGCAAAGAGAATCCAAACCAAACAGAAGGAATGCCTCACTGTCTGAGCTGCTGACATTTTTTTTCCTGACATGCGCATACACCTCCCGAGGGGCGCGATCGGCCCGCACAATTCTATCTCTAATTTTGATTTGAGGAGGATCGTCGGCTGTCAATCGGCGTGATGAACAATCTCGAAATGCGTCACCGTCTCATCAAAATCGGTCAGAACCGCTTGCGCTTCCGGTTCCACAACGGCCTTCGATGGCTTCACTCCGGCGAACTTTCGGACCGCCTCCATCGACTCCCAAAGCGTGAGCACAACAAGTTCCACCACTCCGTCCACAGCGCGACGAAGCAGATATGCTCCGCGATGTCCTTCGATGGCTCGAAGCGCCGGGAAAACTTTCTCCGTGGCGTGCTGAATGTATCGGTGTGATTTCTCGGCGGTCGATCGCGCCTTCCACATGCGTAAGATCCCATTATCTTGGGATGAGGAATCTCCTCTCAAGACGTTCGAAGAGTTACTTGGCGTGGCTTTCACTGCGGTTGCTGCGTGCGGCCTGATGGGTTTTGCAGCGTCTTCTCCCGCAACCGTCATCCACTCCCGCACGTGCCACCGCTTCACTGCCCCACTAGTCACATATGGATCAGCGCGGGCGAATTTTTCCGCGACTTCGGGCGAGTCGCCTTTGAACAACAATATGGCACCATCCACGGGATTGGCAAGCGCACCACCCAGCACGAGTTCGCCACGCGCACTCGCCGCCCAAGCCCTTTCCAGATGTGCCTCCCGAAACTCCGCGCGCCTTGAAACGTAGTCTTCGCCAACTTCGTAAAACAGAAGGTAATGCATTCCGAGTCCTTTTCGTTTTCGCGTCAGATGCTTTCGACCCAACCATACGGATCAGGTGCGCAGCCCGTCATCACGGCCAGCAGTTTTTCCCGTACCGCAACGCCCACTTTTCTCTGTTCAATCGCTGGCAGTTCAAAAATTCGATCCTTGTATCGAATTCGTCTCACATGCGTCACGGTTGCTGCGGTTCCAGTTCCGAAGCACTCTCGAAGTTCGCCCAGCTCGTACCTTCCGACCAGTTCATCGATAGAAATGCGATCCTCCTTCACGCGATATCCCAGATCACGCAAAAGAGTGATCACGCTATCGCGAGTGATGCCGGGAAGAATCGTGCCACTTAGCGACGGGGTAATGACCTCTTCACCCAAAACGAAAAACACATTCATTACGCCACACTCTTCCACGTAGCGGCGCTCTTGAGCATCCAGCCACATAACGGCGTTGAAGCCCGCCTCACGCGCTTCCTGATCCGCCAGCAGTGCAGCAGCATAATTCCCGGCCGGCTTTATGTCACCAGTCCCTCCCGCAAACGCACGTGCGTAGCGCTCGCTCACCAGTACATCTACCGGCGCAGAAAAGTATGCGCCAAAAGGAGAAGTCATAATGATGAACTGGTATCGATCCGCCGGCTTCACCCGAAGCGATGGGTCGATCGAAAACAACACCGGCCGAATATAAAGTGCTCCGATCTCTGCCGGAGGAATCCACGCCTGGTCCAATCGAACCAGTTCCCGCAGGCCATCCAGAAACAGGGATTCAGGCACGACGGGCATGGCGAGCCGCGCCGCCGAGCGCTGAAATCGTCGCGCGTTGTCACGCGGACGGAACAAGAGTAGACGACCATCGGCCGCCTTGTACGCCTTCATGCCTTCGAAAACAGAAATTCCATAATGCAGCGCGCTGACACTCGGCGCGATAGGAATCGGGCCGTATGGCCGAATCAGTCCGTCACTCCAGCGAGCGTCATGGAACTCCGCGGTGAACATGTGGTCACTAAAGACACTGCCAAATGCAACCGTCGGAAAATCGACCTCCTGCAGCCTTGAGTTCTTCACGCGCTCAATTCGAAACGGAGTCGTCTCCATCTGATTGCTGGTATGCATTAGCAATTCGCTCCTTTGTGAGGTCCATCGTCAGAACCGCGCCAACCTCGATGTATCCTAGGGTGCCACATCTTAACCGTCAGTCGATCCGCAGCTGCAAATGAATAAATACAATCGGAACGGCGCGTGGGGAATCTAATGCACCATGCGCGCTCGAAGGGGCCTACTGGGTTTTATTGTAATTGTTCAGTCCGTTCTTTTTTTGACCCACTTCCTTCTTTATCAGACCTGGACGTTCTCGCCCGCGGGAAACGACCCTGCCGGTGCACTCTGGATCAAGCTGACGCTGAGCTTGTTGTCGGTAAGCTTTGTTGCCGCCTCGCTCCTTGCCTTTCGCTACACCAACCCCGCTGTGCGAGCGTTCTATAAGGCCGCTGCAGTTTGGCTAGGCCTGCTCAGCTTTTTCTTCGTGGCAGCGGTTTCTGCCTGGATTATTCTCGGTGTTGCGCGGCTGGCTGGGACAGAAGTTAACTTCCATCGGACCGTGGAATTGCTGTTCAGTGTTGCGGCCGTGGTTGGCGTCTACGGAGTCTTCAACGCAGGCTGGACGAGAATCACGCGAGCCACGGTGCGGCTCGCGAATCTGCCGGAGGCGTGGCGTGGGCGCAAGGCAGCGCTGATTAGCGATGTGCACCTGGGACACGTGCGAAACGGAAGTTTTCTGCGTCGAATGGTAGCAAAGATCTTGCGGGAAGAGCCGGACGCGATTTTTATCGCTGGCGATTTGTATGACGGCACGGCCATCGACGCCGGGCGCGCAGCCGAGCCCTTAAGCAAGCTCACAGCGCCCCACGGCGTATATTTCGTCGCGGGAAATCACGAACAATTTGGAGACGACAGCAAGTATCTGAACGCCATTGCCGCGGCCGGAGTGCGCGTGCTCAGCAATGAAAAAGTGGAAGTAGACGGTTTGCAGATTGTTGGCGTGCCCTACCGCAACGCGGTGCAGGACGAGCAGTTTGCGTCCGTGCTACACGGTGTTCGTTTGGATCGCAACCGCGCAAGCATTTTGCTCACCCACGCCCCAGACAATCCTGAGATCGCGGAGGCCGCCGGCGTTACTCTCCAACTATCCGGGCATACTCACCTTGGACAGTTCATCCCTTGGAGTTGGATGGCGCGTCGAATCTACCGGCAGTTTGTGTATGGCTTGAGCCGGATCGGCAAGATGCAGGTTTTCACTTCAAGCGGCGCCGGAACCTGGGGACCGCCGCTGCGGCTGGGATCGAATCCCGAGATCGTAGTACTTGAGTTCGAGTAAAAGCAATCGAACTTTTAACTCACCGTTAGCTTCGGCAAAACCTCTGCTTTTTCCCTTAGCATTCCGACAACGCGAGCAACCGATTCCAGTTTCCGCAGATCGTCAGGGGTAAAGTCCGGTCCGGCCGCGGCCGGGCGCGGGGCCTTACGGGAGATTTGAATCACGCCGATTACCTCTCCGTTGTTGGCAAGAACGGGCGCAGACATGAGCTTCTGGATCACTTGGTCGTCCAGCCCCGTGTCCCCGAGTTTGACCAATTCAAAAACGCTGAAGTGCTTCACTTGCGTGAAGCCATTGAAAAGCTCGGCCTGCTTGGTCCGCGCAGTACGGGCGGCTACGGCCGAACTGGAGAGAGGGATCGCACCGGCCGTTCTCAACTCACAAGGATAAAGGAAGTTCAGCAGACTACCGCTCAGCTCCAACAGAGCGACTTCCGTTTCCGTCACGCGGAAGATCTTGGCCACGCAGGCGCAAATCGAGTCCGGACTTCCATCCGACGTTTCCAAGGTCGCAAATTGGTCAATTCCATCCATCTTCCGGAAGCATGACCGAGAAGATGAGGGCCGGCAAGGTAACTAACGTGGCGCTCCTTTCTACTTCTATTTCAACAGGTTAGCGGCATGTCGGCGGTTCAAATGGCGGCTTCTGATGGCCACCGACTGGGCCTGCCAACCATCCGCCGCGCCGGCCTGACCGCGCCCCACCGCGGTCATGTCCAACGTAACTTGGGACGGTGGGGGACTAGTCTCTATCCTAGACGTTGGAAGTCGCGTCCGGCGGCGTGAGCTGGGCGAACATTTGCCGGGAGGATCATGTCTCCGCTCGTCCAGAGATCGCGAATC
>DATEQW010000053.1:0-18979 GCA_035272245.1 Candidatus Sulfotelmatobacter sp.
AGATTCGGCGAGAAAGCGTGCTGCACGTTCAATGTCCAGTTCCAAACATAAGGAGTGGTGATGTTGCGATTCACGCTCATGATGGGGCACGGACTGGCGAAGCAATTAATCGTAGCGCTGCCGTAAAGAGGTGTGCTGCTATCCCATTGAGGAAGGATCGGTGGAACCGATACATTGCCCGCCGTGATCGTGCCGCCCGCGGTGTCGCCGGCGGCGTCTATGACTCCGCCCGTGGGAACGTTCGATAGACCAAATGCATTGTTAAAGGCGAGAAGCGATTCCCAGTTTATGGTTTCGTATACCAACCCGACTCCGCCTCTCAACACCGTGTCTCCTCGGCCGGTCACGTCCCAGGCAAAGCCCATGCGTGGAGCGAAGTTTGTATGATCGGGATTGTAGGGACCGCTGACGCCGTTGACTCCTGCCTGAATCAATCCGGTCGGGGAATTGGGATCAAAATTGCCCAGCAGGTTGTGGGCTTCCTTGATTACTGAACTAAATTCATAGCGCACCCCAGCGTTAAGCGTCAGATTTTTCGTGGCGCGCCAATCATCCTGCGCGAATAATCCGTAGGCCCAGTTGTGGATCTGTCGACGGGGATCGCCCACTTGTACCGATGCCTTGAAGGGGTCGCCGGCGAAAAAATCTTCCAGCGCGGTTGAGGCAGGCAATGCCACGCCGCCCAGGAAGGTGATGCTGCCTCGGGCGTTCCCAAAAGCGCCGCCATTCACCTCATCTCGGTGCAGTTCGCCGCCGAACTTGAAGGAATGTTTTCCTACAGTGTAGGAAGCGTGATCGATGAACTGAGTGATCGAGTCCGGTCCCTGGAACTTCGGCCACTTGAAGCCGCCGAGGCCGGGGACGAACGCTCCGGCAAAGCCGATGCGAGGCAATCCTCCGGTGAACGGTCCGCTCACCCCTGTGTCGAGGCCGTACGCTGACGCGGGAGTATTCAAATCTCCCGGGAGCGTAGGTTGATAGAGACGGTTATAGCCCACTCGCGCTTCATTCACCCAATTCGCATTCGGAGTCCAAATCCAGTTTCCGCCGACCACCTGTGCGCGGGTGTGAATGTTGGACAGCCATTTCCGTTGCAACTCGGGAAAATCCTCTACCGTTCCTGTGTTATTGCCGAAGAAGTACATTCCGCTGACGCTGTTACGCTGATTGATGTTGTAATCCACTTTTCCAATCGCGTTGTCGACGCTCACATTGTTCGGGAGGCCCTGCACGACGTTAATGCTCGGAGTGTTATTGATAGGAAATCCCGTGCCACTGCAAGTTACGGCGCCGGTTGCCGAGACCGTGCAGCCCGAGATCAACTGGCTGGCGTGGCTGATCATTGAGGGCGTGAAGCCGTTGGCGAGAAGATCCGCGATTGCGTTGGGAATGCTCGCGCTGCAATCAACCGAAGCGAGAGCAGGAGAAGTACAGGTCGTGGCCGATCCGGCAGCAAGCGGTACAGCCACCATGGATGGAGTCGTGACGCTATAAGAGTTTCCCACATCGTAGCGCTGGCCTTCATAAGCTCCAAAGTAGAAAAGCTTGTCCTTGATAATCGCGCCGCCAAAACTCCCACCAAACTGTTCCAAGGTTCGGGAAGTTTTCGCCGCCGGGGCAGCGTTGAAATAATTGCGCGCGTCCATAACTCCATCGCGGCCGAAGGCGAATGCCGTGCCATGCATCGAATTCGTTCCCGACTTCAATCCAACGTTGATGACCGCACCCGGCTTCCATCCGTACTCGGCCGGAGGATTCTCCTGAACGTTGAATTCCTGAATCGCATCGATCGGCAGAATGGTCGCTGAATCTCCCGCGATACCTGCGCCGTTGATGATGCCTTGACCGGAAAAAGGCTCGCTGTTGAACAAGCCTTCGACGAAGTAGGCGTTGTCTTCGGCGCGCAACCCGTCGGTACTCGTGGTGGAGAACCCGCCGCCGGGATAACGCATCACGCCCGGGCGAAGCTGCAGCAAGTTCTCGTAATTACGGCCGTTGAGCGGGAGGTCGTTGATTTCCTTGTTGCTCAGCGTTCCTCCGAGAGTGGCGGAGGTTGTGTTTACCAGGGGCACTTCTTCTTCCACCACCACGGTCTCCGTGACTTGTCCAGGCTGCAACGCGAAATCGGCGCGGACGTCAGTTGCGACCTCGATGACCACATTCGGCCGCTCGGCGGACTTGAACCCCTTGGCTTCCACGTGAATCTTGTAAGTTCCCGGCGCAAGGTCGGGGGCAGCGTAAGCCCCAGCTTCGTCCGTGGTGAGCGCGCGGGAGGTGCCGCGCTCCACGCTGGTGACGACGACGGTAGCGCCCGTAACCGCTGCGCCGCTCTGGTCGGAAACGCTGCCCAGGATGCGACCGGTGGTTGACTGAGCTAGACCGGGCATGCTCAGAGCGCAAATCATGAGTACGACGAGAAGCATCCCGCTGGCTACGCTGGCAACCTGACCCGCGGACATGGCGGTGCATCGGAATTTCATCGAGGCCTCCGAATTCTGGTCCGACAGCCATACCACTGCCCGCCAAATGAAGTCAAGGAAATTCGCTTCGCAGATGCCTCGAACTGCTCCCGAGGACCCTGGTTGATTAAGGCTGGCTTTGCGAAATTGCTTCCACATTATCCTGAAGAACTGGAATTCAGGAAAGCTTGCGTTTCATTCGCGAGCAGTGCTATTCTGCATGGTCATACCACCATACCTAAGAACCGCTTATGATTGCTTCATCCTTCAAAACCCTAGAATCGCCGCCACAGCCGTTGGACCTGCGGTATAGTAGCCGGACCATCGCCAGTTCCCCCAAACTGGTTCGTGCGGGAGAGAACCCTGTGTACAAAGTTGTTCGCACCTCTCGACTGTATGAACAGATCGTGCAGCAAATCGAAGAGTCGGTACTCAACGGAACCCTGAAGCCGGGCGATCAGCTTCCTGCTGAACGCGAACTCGCGCAGCGCCTTGGAGTCAGCCGCACCGCCGTGCGGGAGGCGGTGAAAACGCTGCGGGAAAAAGGTCTGGTCGAAGCCTACTCCGGCCGCGGAACATTTATTACCGACGGAACTTCGCAAGCTGCGCGCCAATCTTTCGATCTCATGGTGAAAATCGGCCAGCAGGAAGGCTCGCCGCATCTCGCAGAGCTCCGGCTGATTCTCGAGCCCGGCATTGCCGCACTGGCCGCGGTACGAGCCAAGGACGAAGACGTAGCAGCCATGCGCGAGGCGGTGGTGGTGATGGACCGCGCACAGAAAGATCCCGAAGCCTATATCGAAGCGGATCTCGATTTTCATTTGGCGCTGGCCGAGGCGGTCGCGAATCCGCTTATTCTTTCTCTGATCGATTCCATCGTCGGATTGCTGCGCGAGCAGCGCATGAAAATTTTTAATGTGGAAGGTGGACCGCAGCGCGGACAGATTCATCACAAGCGCATTCTCGAGGCCGTCGAGCGGCGGGATCCCGAGATGGCTCGGGGCGCGATGCGCTCCCATCTCGAGCAGGTGCGCGAAGATTCGAAAGCACCTACCGGCATCCCGTCTTCTTCGTCACACAGGAAGCACGCGCCGGCAGGTTCCAAAATCACTTCGTAAATTAGGTCGGAGAATCGTTGGATTAGACTTCGGAGGTTCGGGGCGGATGGCGAAACTCGGATTCATCGGTCTGGGAGTCATGGGCAGCCAGATGGTCAACCGGCTGCTCAGCAAGGGTCACAGCGTGACCGGGTACAACCGCACGCGTGCCAAGGGGCAGTGGCTGGTTGAAAAAGGAATGAAATGGGCGGACTCGCCGCGCGAGGTCGCCAGTTCGTCCGATTTTATTTTCGCGATGGTGACGAACTCCGCCGCCATTCAGGCCGTCACCGAAGGCCCGGATGGCCTTCTGGCTGGCCTAAGCGCGGGCAAGGTCTTCATCGACATGAGCACCGTGGCTCCCAGCGTAAGCCGTGCGCTGGCCGCGAAAGTGCGCGAAAAGGGCGCGGACATGGTCGACTCGCCTGTCTCTGGTAGCGTGATCACGCTACAGGAAGGGAAGCTTTCGGTGATGGTCGGCGGACGCGGCGAGACCTTTGAGAAAGTAAAACCTTTGCTCCTCGATATCGGACCGAAAGTGACTCATGTTGGCGACAACGGCTTGGCTTTGTCCATGAAGATCGCTATCAACCTGAGTCTTGCGGTGCAGATGCTCGCCTTCTCTGAAGGCGTGTTACTGGCCGAGAAAAGCGGCATCGCACGCGAAACTGCCGTCGATGTCCTTACTCACAGCGCCGTTGCTTCGCCCATGATTCAGTACCGCGGGCCGTTCGTCCTGCAACAGCCGGAGGAGGCCTGGTTTGACGTCAACATGATGCAGAAGGATATGGTCCTTGCCATGGATTTGGGACGCCAGCTGGATGTGCCTCTTCCTTCAACCGCAGTAAGCAATGAGATTCTCACGGCGGCGCGCGGCATGGGCTGGACGAAATACGATTTCGCCTGCATGTTCGACGTGCTGGCGGCGATGTCGGGAGTGACGACGCCCGTCACAAAGGGAGGTAAGAAAATATGACAACCGTTACCTCCAAGCCGGGCGTGGGGCACGAAGCCGGGACCGAAAAAGAAAAGTGGCTCCACGCCTACCGTCAGATGGTGAGCATTCGCCTCTTCGAAGAGCAGGTGAACGAAGTCTACACGCGTGCGCTCATGCCAGGACTAGCACACTTATACAGCGGCGAAGAAGCTGTTGCTGTCGGAATCTGCGAAGCCCTGCGCATTGACGACTACATCACCAGCACTCACCGTGGCCACGGACATTGCCTGGCCAAAGGTGCATCACCGGATCGCATGTTTGCCGAGCTGCTGGGGAAAGAAGCCGGCTACTGCCGTGGCAAGGGCGGATCGATGCACATTGCCGATCCCGCAACCGGCAACCTCGGCGCCAACGCCATCGTTGGTGGCAGCGTGGGTATCGCGACCGGTGCGGCTTTTGCGGCCAAGAATCTGGGCGCGGATCGTGTTGCAGTTTGCTTCTTTGGAGAAGGCGCGCTTGGCCAGGGATCGCTCTACGAAGTAATGAACCTGGCGCAGTTGTGGAAGCTACCCGTCATCTACGTCTGCGAAAATAACCTATATAACGAATACACGCACTACACGGAGACCACCGCCGGCACGATCCTGGGACGCGCCGCCGCTTTCGGTATCGAGACTGCGAGCGTCGACGGACAGGATGTGCGCGCTGTCAACGAAGTTGCTGAGCGCCTCGTCAAGCGCTCGCGCGCAGGCGGCGGCCCCGCATTCCTGCAATGCGATACCTACCGCTACGGTGGACATCACGTCGGCGACATCAATCGCGAATACTACCGCTCCAAACAAGAAGAGCAGCAATGGAAGACGGAGCGTGATCCCATTCTTGTATTGGCGAAGTGGTTGATCGACCGTGGCTATGCGGACGCGGCATTCCTTGACGGAATCAGGAATGAGATTCGAGCCACGATGGAAGCAGCAGTGAAGTTCGCCATCGCTGCGCCATATCCGAGCGTCGATGAAGTGGAGAAGCACGTCTATGCCTGATCGCGAAATTACATTTGCGCAGGCGGTGCGGGAAGCGCTGGCTGAAGAAATGCGCCGTGACTCGCGCGTCTGCATCATCGGCGAGGATGTTGCGGAGGCAGGTACGCCCTTCAAAGTTCTCTCCGGACTGGTGGAAGAATTTGGCGCGAAGCGCGTAGTAGACACGCCGATCTCCGAAGCGGGTTTCACTGGAGTCGCGGTAGGAGCCGCGATGACCGGTTTACGTCCCGTGGTTGACATCATGTTTGGCGACTTCATAACTTTGACCATGGATCAAATGGTCAACCAGGCAGCGAAAGCTCACTACATGTCGGGTGGCCACTGGAAAGTGCCGATGGTGATGCGCACCACGCTGGGAGCAACGCGGCGCTCGGCCGCGCAGCACTCACAGTCTTTGCATGCGTGGTTCAGCCACGTGCCGGGATTGAAAGTGGTTTTGCCCTCGACGCCCTATGACGCGAAAGGCTTGCTGAAAGCGGCGATACGGGATGAGAATCCCGTAGTCTTCTTCGAAGATAAGATGATGTACAAGCTCAAGGGTCCGGTTCCGGAGAACGATTACACAATTCCGCTGGGCGTCGCCGATGTGAAGCGTGCCGGCGACGACATCACTCTGGTCGCGACCAGCAGCATGGTGCAAGTCGCGCTGGGCGCCGCGATCCTGCTCGAGAAGGAAGGCATCAGCGCAGAAGTGGTCGATCCTCGCACAACTTGGCCGCTCGATGAGAAGACTCTGATTGACTCGTCGAAAAAGACCTCGCGAGTCATTGTTCTGGATGAAGGCTATGGTCGCTACGGCGTGACGGCAGAGCTTGCCGCTGTTATCGCCGAAGGCGCATTCTATGATCTGGACGCGCCCGTGAAGCGCATGGGCGCGATGCACGTGCCGATCCCGTTCTCTCCGCCCTTGGAAGATGTGACGGTGCCGACGGAACAGACCGTATTCGATGCAGCGAGATCGATGTGCAAGCCGTCTTGACGCGTACGCAATGGATTAGAGTTCAAGCTAGGAGTTGAATTATGGCATTGAAAACTCATGGAACGATGGCGGTCGATTGGGAAAACCGAATCGACTTTGATCGCCTGCGCCGCGAGCGTCTGGCGAAAGCCAAGGCTCTGCTGGCCAAGTCTGAAATGGGCGCGCTGCTCTGCTTCGACATGAACAATGTGCGCTACCTGACCGCAACGCACATCGGCACATGGGCGCAGGACAAGGCAAATCGCTTCACACTCTTGCCGCAGAATGACGAACCCATCCTGTGGGACTTTGGCTCCGCGGCCAAGCATCATCAATTAAATTGTCCCTGGCTCGGCGAGCGCTCGCGGCCAGGAATTTCCATGCTGCGCGGCACCATGTCGCCGGAGCATGGACGCGCCGAAGACGTCGCCAAGAAAATTCGCATCGAGCTCGAAATGCGCGGCCTGCACAAAGAGCCGGTCGGCATCGACATCATTGAACTCCCCGTACTCTTCGCGCTGCAGCGCGAAGGCATTAAGATTGTCGATGGCCAGGAACTCATGTCCAACGCGCGCGTCATTAAGACGCAGGATGAAATCTCTCTGCTCAACACTTCCGCGATGATGGTGGACGCAGCCTATGACGAACTCTATCGCGCCATGAAACCGGGAATGCGCGAGAACGAAGCGGTTGGCTTGGTGAGCAAGGTTCTCTACGATCTCGGTTCGGAATACGTAGAAGCCGTGAATGCAATTTCCGGCGAGCGCTGCAATCCGCATCCCCATGTGTTCTCCGACCGCGTCCTGCGTCCCGGCGACCCTGTTTACTACGACATTCTGCATTCCTACATGGGATACCGCACCTGCTACTACCGCTGTTTCACCGTCGGCTACGGTTCGCACGCCATGGTGGATGCCTATAAACGCTGCCGCGATTACCTGGATGCCGCCATCGAGCTGATTCGTCCTGGACGCAACACCGCGGAAATCGCGGCGGTGTGGCCCAAGGCGCAGGATTTTGGTTTCCCGAACGAAGAAGCCGCCTTCGCCCTGCAATATGGGCACGGCATAGGACTTGCGATTTGGGAGAAGCCCGTAATCTCGCGTCTGGTTTCGCTCGATCATCCGCAGACGCTTGAGCCGGGTATGGTGTTCGCTCTCGAGACCTTCTGGCCGTCCACCGATGGCTGGAGTGCGGCGCGCATTGAAGAAGAAATCGTCGTTACACCGACGGGACATGAGGTGATCACGCGCTTCCCGGCGGAAGAACTTCTGGTGGCGGGCGCACATTATTTCACCGTGAACGGACCGCTGCCGACTACTCGCGAGACTGAAGCTCCGCCCAGCGCTCGCGTGCTGGACATGATCGAAGCCAGCGCGAAAACTGAGCGGGTAGGAGTTTCGGACTGAAGGCCATCGTGCAAGCCTTCCCCAAATAAAACACTATGGCCTTCAGCGTGGTAATGCCTGCTCTTGAGATGGCGCAGGAAACCGGTAAGCTCATTGCCTGGCGGAAGCAGGAGGGCGACCGCGTCACCAAGGGGGAACCGCTCCTCGAAATCGAAACCGATAAGGCTGTGATGGAGGTTGAAGCGCCTGCCGACGGTATCCTCGCCGGAATTACCGGTCAAGTCGGGACCGATATTCAGGTCGGAAGGACGATCGCTTGGATTGTGGCTCCGGGCGAAAAGCCTCCTGCAGAAAACGAATCTGCCGCCAGCGCGCACACGGCGCGGGCTGGATCGCAGAGTAAGACCGCAGCGCCGGTTCCGGCTGCTGCCGGTGTTTCTGAGCCGTCTCCGACGCAGAGCGCGAGAATTTCGCCGAAGGCCCGGCGTCTTGCGAAAGAGCTTGGTATCGATATTGCGACCGTGCGCGGCACTGGCCCCGGAGGCGAGATTCTTGCGTCGGACGTGCAAGCCGCAGCCGCGCCAGCTGCCGCTCACGCGGAGCCTGCGAAGAAATCCGTCGACCTCGAAATTCCCAGCACCCTCGGCCGCATAATGGCGGAGCGCACCACGCAGAGTTGGACGACAGTTCCTCATTTCTTTGTTACGCGAGAAATCGAGGCCAGCGCGCTTAACGAATATCGAGGGAAAATCCTTGCCGAGATCGAGAGAACTCACAATGTCCGCATCACCCACACCGATCTGCTGGTCGCCCTGGTGGCTCGCGTATTGCTCAGGCATCCCCGCCTGAATTCAAGCTGGACTCCCGAGGGAATTCGGCTTCACGACCAGGTGAAGATGGGCGTGGCCATCGCGGTGAACGACGGCGTGGTCGCCGCGGTTATATCGAACGCGCACACCGCAACACTGGTAGAGATTGCCACGCAGCGCCGCGATGTTGCCGAACGCGCACGGGCAGGGAAGCTGCGCCCCGCCGATATCGCCGATGCAACCTTCACTATCAGTAACCTCGGCATGTATCACGTGGACCAGTTCACCGCGATCATTACGCCGCCCCAAGCTGCAATTCTCGCCGTGAGCCGTATCGCCGATCGCGTGGTTGCCGTAGAAGGCAAGCCTGCCGTTCGACCGATGATCACGTTGACACTTTCCTCCGATCATCGCGCGGCCGACGGCGCACGAGCCGCAATGTTTCTAAACGATGTGGCAGAAGCCGTCCGCGAACCCGAAAAATGGTTGCCGTAATCTCGTCGCACCTCCGATGAGATGGTAGGCCTGATGATCCTTTAAAGGAATCGCCGGGAAGTGGACTTGCATCACATTGCTCAGGGCCACAGCCTTGAAAGCCGCCGTCCTCAGAACGCCGAAGCAGCCGCTTCGCATCGAGGAGATTTCCAGACCTGAGCCGACGAAGGGTCAGGTTCTCCTTCGCGTTCGTGCGTGCGGTGTCTGCCGGACCGATCTTCACATCGTCGAGGGCGAATTACCGCCTCGGAAACAACCACTCGTCCCTGGGCACCAAATCGTAGGAGACATCGTCGAGGGAGCTACATCCGAATTGCCGCTTGGTACCCGCGTCGGCGTGTCATGGATTGGCGGAATCGATAGAAGCTGCCCGTACTGCCGTCGAGGGCTTGAGAATCTCTGCGATTCGCCAGTCTTCACCGGATATACCGTGGACGGCGGTTATGCGGAGTACGCGGCGGCTCGCAGCGATTTTGTTTTCGAGCTCCCGCCACAACTCGATGACCTCCACGCCGCGCCTCTATTGTGCGCAGGCATCATTGGTTTTCGCAGCCTGCGAGTCGCAGGGGTTGAACCGGGCGACCGAGTGGGATTATTCGGCTTTGGTTCTTCCGCGCATCTGGCGATTGCCGTGCTGCGCTCATGGAACTGCGAAGTGTTTGTCTCGACCCGCGGCGCATCGCACCGCAAGTTGGCGGAGTCTCTAGGCGCGAAGTGGGTGGGCTCTGAAACCGACAAGCCACCCGTCGAACTTGACCGCGCAATCACATTTGCGCCCAGCGGCGACGTGGTAATAGCTGCGCTCGCCAGCCTGCGTAAGGGCGGAGTGGTTGCCATCAACGCAATCCATCTCGACCGCATTCCCGAGTTTGATTACGACAGCCTTCTCTGGGGTGAACGACAGATCCGCAGCGTGGCAAACATGACGCGATCTGACGCGCGCGACTTTCTCAAAATCGCCGCTGATATCCGCCTGCAGCCTAAAGTGACCGTGTTTTCTCTGGAACACGCCAATGAAGCGCTGGCTGCGGTCAAAGGTGACGCCGTCGACGGAGCGGCAGTCATCGTTCCCTAGGACTTTCAGCCGGTTGTGGAAAGGGAAAACAGAAAGGAAAATCGGTCGGGGTGCGCGCCGATTTGAACCGGTGACCCGTGCGCCCAATATTGACCGCCACAATCGGAGCGGATTTTGAACCAGAGTTCTCAGGCGAAAAAAACCCGGACGCTCCCCGAAGGAGCGTCCGAGTCGGTTAAACCCGTTTTCGCGCGACTGGGTTACTTGGGAAGGACGCTCGTTCCCTCAGCAACCACGGCGCTAAGGGAAGAAGGACTGAGACCCAAGGTCTGGAGGATGGTAGGCGCGACCTGGACGGTCCCCACTGCGGCGCGAATCGTCTCGGAATGGTAGGTCGGATTCGACAACAGAAGAATCACATTTGTATCGTCATGGGCGAAGCCGCCATGCTCGGCCAGCTTCGACGTGCTGCCGGAGTAAGTAACGCCGACGTTCGGGGTCACGATGATGTCCGGCGTGCGTGGGTCTACGGTTGGGTCGTTGTAGTTAAGCACAAGCGAAGGGCCGTAGTAGATTTGCCCCAGGTCGATTCCGGCAGGGGTGGCATTCGCTTCGAGGATTTGGACGGCAGCTAAAGTGTCGGCGGAGTTCGACAGCCAGATCAGCGAGACATCATCTTCCGTCGGCCCAATGCCAGTGGGGTTGTTGGTGGATTCCGAGAATGGAATATAGCCCGCGTTCGACAGCAGCGTGGCGGGCGAAGTGCCGTTGATGAGCTGAGGCACGTAGCGGCTGGGGTCGATGGGCGACTGGCCGTGCTTGGCGGTGATCACGATCAGAGTCGAATCGTATAGACCTTGTGCCTTCAACTCGTTGACGAATGCCCCGATCGAGGCGTCGACAAATTGGAATTCGCTGAGCAGCGCCGCGCCCGGCGTACCGGCCGCATCCAGATATCCGCCGGTCGTGCTGTTGCTCTTCTCGATGAGCTTCTGGCCGACGCTCAGTGCCTGGAAGTTCATCCCGAAGATGGTGGGGACCTGGGTCTGCGCGTTGCCGAGGTGGTTCTTGCCATCGATCTCGTTGAGGATCGCATTGACCTTCAGAGTGTCGTAGCACTGAATGTTCTGGAAGCTGTTCGTCCAGGCCGTCAGATCTGCGCCTGTATCGCGGATGGGGTCACAGGCTACCCCGAGTGGCGTTATTAAGTGCGGAAGCGCGATTACGCTGGAGTTGATTTCAGGCCCGTAGAAGTCATCGAGCGCAGTGGGTCCAAGACCAGCAGCCACTGCGGAATAAGCGGGGTGCTTGTCGGACCACGCCGCGTATCCGCCAGCCTGGTGAATCACGCTAAAGATGGTGTTGGCGCGAACGAAATCCCATGGCCAAACCGGGTTACATCCATTATTTGGGTCACGGATTAATCTCTTCGAGTCGATCGAGGCGATGCCGCCATCGATCAGCGATGCGCCCGGGGCACCGCCATTCAACTTGGTCTGGTTGATGTCGATGCCTTCTTCGTACTCGCTGGTGGTTCCTGTCGGGGCCGCGAATGGAGTGCAGGGGCCAGCCGCCAAGCCATTGCCGGTGGTTTTCGCGGGCGCGTCATAATTCCGAGCATATGCCACGTCATAGTAGATCCCGGTATAGGCTGGGCTTCCTCCGGTCACGATCCCGATCAGACCGGGAAAAGAATCCGAAGTCTTGGTGGTGCTGGCGGCGACATAGTTGATGCCGGTCTTACCCAGGGCAGCCAGCGCCGGGCAAAAGGGTTGGCCATTATTAATGGTGCTGATGCCGTTGGAGCAGTTCAGGAAATCGACTGCGTGCATACCGTCCACGCTGATCAGGAGAACACGCTTGATGTTGCCTTTCAGGAAGTTGTTATTGGTTTGGGCGATGGCGGTACCCATCAAACAGGCAGCCGCGAGGGAGAGTAAAGCAAGTGTCCTTTTCATCGTGACCTCCGACAATAATGTACCAACGCCGTTTCGCCGGAGTGTTACGGAGAGTTTAATTTTTCATTTGTCAAAAAATTGTCATCTTGTAGCCTTGCCCGCCTCTCAGAACCTCTTTCTAGAACTCGAATTTCGTGGCGATCTGGACCAGACGTGGAGCGGCCGCGCTTACGATTTGTCCGAAATGGGGATCATTATTCACTTCACCGTCCACCGATGCGGGCCCGTAGAACTGTGCGTGATTGAATACGTTAAACCCCTCAACCCGGAACTCGAACGATTTCGACTCGGTTACTCGCAACCGTTTGGTCAACGTCATGTCAAAGTTGTTGATTCCGGGACCATGGAAAAATCGTCGGGGCACGTTTCCCAACTGCCCATACGCTTCGGTGGTGAAAGCGGCCGGCGAATTATTGAACGCAAGCCGTCCGTTCCTCGGATTTGTGTTGATATCGAGCGGTGCCCCGTGGTATTCGGGCGTATCCAGAAGATAATTGTTGATGCCGTTCCCCAGCGTTCCCAACAGCGAATTATCCGAGTCATCGTACAAAGTGACAGGAAAACCAGTGCTGAAGCGGGTGGTGCCTGCGATGCTCCAATCATCCGTCAAGCGACCGGATCGCTTAGAAAGAAGATCAAAGGGCAGGGTTACCCTGTAGCTTGCCACAAAGTTGTGCCTCATATCCCAAGCGGAAATCGCTCGCGTCGCCGCGTAGTTCAATGGATTGAGTTGTTCGCCCAGGTTCGAACCTTGATCGATGGATTTGCCATAGGTGTACCCAAGCAGGAAATTGGATCTGTGTCCAACGTAGCGCAGATTCGTCTCCAGCGCGTTGTAACTCGAATTCTCAATTGTTTTCTGCCATGTATTCTGCTGGTAGTTTGAGCCGATGCCATCTCGCGTTCCGTGATACACGTGGCCACTCGCGCTGGTGATAACAGCATCTTCGCCGAAAGGGCCACAGGTGGGGCTGCCGGACGCCACCTCACTGGTTTGACTGAGGTTGAGGCAAAGAGCCTGGTTGCTGGGGTTGTTAGAAACAACCGCGAGAATGTGGTGCCCCTCATTTCCCACATAACTCATGGTGAGCAACGTACTTGTCGTGAGCTGCCGCTCGAATGAAAGCATGTAATTCTCGGTGTAGGGAACGGCATTGCGATAGTAAAAGGAGACGTCGGCGGAGATGGGAATTACACTGGCAAAACTTTGCGTGTCCGGATTCTTCACTGAGACGTTGTGCGGAGGGAATGTTAGTGGAAACGGATTTGTATTCTGGCTGCCATCGCTCGCGTTGATGAAGGGCGTCGCAAACAACGGGAGCTCGGGACTGAGGTAGTTGTAACCGAAGGGAGGAACGCCATACATGATCCCAGTCGACAGGCCTGGAAAAGCGGTATAGAAGATCCCATAGCTCGCGCGAATGCTACTCCTGCCGCTGTCTCCGAAAATTCCTTTCAGAATTCCGTCATCAAATCTCGGGGCATAGGCGAAGCCGATTCGCGGAGCAAAGTTGTCCGGCTTCGACGGCGCAATCGTACTCGGGACGCCCGGATCGCCGGGAACCACCAGGTCGCCGGGCAACCCCGGGTAGAGGACCGACTGCCTCCCCGGGATGATGGTCTGAATGTTGTTGTACTTCTCCCAGAACGGCATGATGTAATCCCAGCGCAGACCGACGTTGATCGTCAAATCAGTTCGCGCCTGCCAACTGTCTTGAGCAAACAGCCCCGCATATCGGTTTCGCAGGTAAAAGGGCTGGCCCGAAGATTGAGTGAAATTGCTAGGCACGCCGATGAGGAAATCGGCAAAGGCGGAGCCGGTTTCAGTTCCGTCGATGTTGAAAGTTCCATTGAACGTTGCATTGGGATGCTCGTTTACTTGATCCCAATGAAATTGAGTGCCGAATTTTAGGGTGTGCGCCCCAATCACCTTTGAGAGTGTGTCACTCAAATACAGTGTGTTGTTGACCTGCGTTTCATTGGTGATCGGAACGCCCATGACGAACGAAGGAAAAACAATGTTTTCCACCCCTTCAAATCGCGGCGCCTGCACCGTGAAACCGGGAACTCCATTGCTTGCGAAGCCCTGAGATGCCAAGCTCACCCCGAGCCCGCCATGCGGTTGCCCAATTACATTGGCATTGCGGAGATAACCGCTGTGGAATTCGTTGACCGTGCCAGTGCCGAAAACCTTCGTGTCCCCCAAGCTGAGCAGCTGAGCACGTCCGAATGTCAGCGCATCAAACCCCGGTATGCTCGCTCCACCCTGCTGTCCCGGATAGGGATTGTCGAGGCGGTAATCGTCAAAGAAATAGTATGCGGAGAACTGGCCCAATCGACCGCCGTTGGCGTCGATTCGAACTGAAGACTTATCGTCACGCACCGTCTGTGCATAAGCAGAAGTGGAAAATTGATTGGTGCCAATGTTGGGTGAGGGAATGTATTGCAGGAGGGCGTGGGCCGGCGCCGACCAGGCGCTGATGGGAATGATTGCATCTGGGAATACTTGGGAATAGGGCTCCCCAGCCGAAACTCCATAACCGAGCTTCGCCGAGAGGAGGTTCGCGATGTTGCTTCCGCTCACTTTTCCTGTCAAAGAACTAGCTATGTCTGAGAGATTGCCCGAGCGATCCTGGATCGACGGAACGGAGATATCCCCCGTCTCGACACCTTCGTCGGTCCGCGTGCCTTGATAATCTCCAAAGAAATAAATTTTCTGCCGCTTCATCGGACCTCCGATTGTGCCGCCAAACTGATTCTGCCGGAAGACGGGACGGCTCGGATCGAAGTAGCCGCGGGCATCTAAGACCGTGTTGCGCAAGAATTCGAATACATTGCCGTGGAATGAATCGCTTCCCGACTTGGTGATGACGGTCACCACGCCGCCGTTATAGTTGCCATACTCGGGATCGAAATTGTTGGTCAGAACACGGAATTCGTCGATCGAATCCAGGTTCGCGACGATGGATGTTCCGCCATTCATGTGCTCCTGCACATCAATTCCGTCCACCAGGAAGCCGTTCGATGATTCTCGCTGGCCGTCGATCGACAGATTTCCTGGATTCAAATCGCCTGAGGGAGAAAGACCTCCCGTCACTCCAGCCATGATGACCGAGTTGGGCATTAACGTTGATACCGGGGAGACTCCAGGCTGAATCGGCAAGAGATCGGTATAGCTCCGTCCGTTCAACGGGAGTGCCCTCATTTGCGAGCCAGTTAAGAGTTCACCCAGATGAGTTGCCACGGTATCCACTTGAACCTCGACCGCCGTCCCTGTTCCTTCGACGGTCACACTTTCCGAATTCTTGGCCAATGCGAGCACAGCATCCACTGTGAAGGCCGCATCAGTGTCGACCGCCAAATTAGTTTTGGTCTGGACCTGAAACCCGGTGGCTTCAATTGCCAGTTCGTAGTGACCGACCGGAAGAGTCGGGAAAGAATAAAATCCCTGCCCGTCCGAGATCGCTTTATATTCCGACTTAAGCGTAGTGTTGGTTAACATGAGCGTCGCGCCCGAGACCACTGCACCACTGGGATCCTTCAACGTTCCCGAGATGCTGCCGTTGGCTGCCGCCCATGCGGCGACGGGCGAACCGACCAGAATTACACTCGCCGCGAGGCTCAGAAGCAGAAAGAAAATGATATTTATCCTGTACATATGACCTTGCACTTGTTCCGGAGGCGGTTGCTGTGCATGTCAAGCCAACTCCGGTTCAACTGAAATTGAATTTCATTTTCATAATGCCCGAGGCCGATTTTCGGGTCCGTGATTTGGATCACACCGCAACGTGCGCCCAACCTCTCAAGGTAAGGCTCCCCCAGCAATGTTTTTCATCGATAGGGTGACCTCTCGGGCGTGGCTAAGGAGCTTTTCGTCCCGAACGCCGACGGCTAATGCCGTCTCGATCTGTTTGCGAGCTTCCGCATCTTGACCATTCACGTGCAAGGCCCATGCGTAAGCGTCCAGCGTGTACACGTCATGACGCCATGCGTGCTCGCGCTGTGCCACTTCGAGCGCCTTGGCCGGCTGATGCGCGTGGTCGGCATAGTAGAAGATGAGTTCGCGGTTAGAGTTATTCATCCGGCTCGACTCCGCGAGTGCTTTGTTTTCGAATTCACCAAATGCCTTCTTCGCTTCGCCATCACGTCCCGCCAGTTGGAGGGCCTCGGCCAAGTCATATAGGTTTGCGGCTCTTGGTTCCGACTGATAGCGTTGCTTCAAGAGAGCTACTGCCTCTGCGTAACGCTTCTGCGCGATGCGAACCTGGGCAAGATTTCCCAGTGCGGAGGGATAGTTGGGGAACGACGTCAATGTTTGTTGGAAGAGTTTTTCCGCCGCCTCGGTATTACCGGAAGCCGATCGAAGATGGCCCATCTGCGTGAGTATCCCTGCGCGTTCCCCGGTTTCGGTCGGCGGGGTCGACTCATAAGCCAAGTCGAGTAGCTCGAGCGCGCCTTCGCCATCGCCGAAGAGTTCGCGCAAACGGGCCGCCCGGGCCAAGGCGGGCAGATTCCCGGGACGAAGATTAAGCATCCACTGCGCGGATACTTCCGCATCCTTATAGTTGCCGAGTTCCACGTTCGCGTCGGTTAGCAAGCCGTAAACCATGACGTCGTCGGGAACTCGCTTGTTCAGTGCTTTGGCAGCCTCGAGCGCGGCAGGATACTGGTGTTCGCCGAGGAGGATCGAAATTCGTATTTTCTGAGTGTCGAAAGTGTCTGGAGCTAATTCCAAAGACTTCTTTACGGCGTCCTCTGCTTGAGCGTAAAACGCGGCATCGGAAGTCTCCTGCGCGCGGCGAACCAGCGCGGTCGCGAGAAGGTTGTAACCCGTATATTGCAGGGGCTTTTCCGCAATCGCCTGGCGGGCTCCCAAGATGCTCTGTTCCGCCGGCGAGAGATCCGTGTTGCTAGCCGCACTTGCTATCTGAGCCATGGCGGCGAGCGAACCGGCCACTGTCACAATCACTGAGCACAGCACCCGACTAATTTTTTTCATGTCACACCTCATTTCTGAATTTCTGATTTTCCGCTCGAATTCTGGAGATAAAATTGTGGCCGCCGTTCTGACCCACGGCGGCCACAAGGGTCGTTACTCCACAGGGCAGATGCCCCCGGGTTGCCCGGTGCAGCCCGCCTGTCCCGGTCCAGTGTGCGCGCTGTTGCGGCCACTGTTTGCGGGCATTACGTAAGGGAAGGAATTATTGAAGCCTTCGGTCTTCGTGTTGACTCCATCTCCCAGCGCCAAGCCGAACTTCGTGGGATCGACCAGGATGCCCTCAATGGCACGGAGAGAGATGTCAAACACATCGTCGAGCGGTCGGCGTCCGTTGGGATAACCAGCTACGTCGCCGGCGATGAAGCCGAGCCGCAGTTGCTTGCCCACCGGAGTTGGAGGAATACCGGTGTTGAGCCGCAGCAGATCGGCTACCGGTCCCGCATCACTGGGCCCGCACCCCGGACAGATGGGCGGCTGGTACTGCGCCAGAATCAGCAGGTCCGTGCGTGGATTGGGTGGAACCGGAACGCCCAAGGAACTGAGCACACCGGCCGCCACCGGATCCAAAACAAAGTTCGCGAACTGCGAGTCGTTGACCGGAAAATCCATGCTGAAGCGATCCTTAAAACCGGTGCCGATGATCGCCTCGTTAATCAACGAATTGCCCTCGCGATTGACCTGCTGGAACGCGCCATAGTTCTGGTCTGGATTGGGCGAGCGCCGCACCGTGATGTGGCTACGCGACGTGCTGCCATAGGTCCCGATGACGGCTTGCTTGTCCGAGGCCGGGTGGATCTTGCCGTCCACCGTCAGCAACCTGATGGGAACCTCCAACACAATGGAGTTGACGTTGTAGCCGCCCACGGCGTCGGGCGCGTAGTTGTGGGTATTGTCGGCATCGATCGCCGGCGAAAGGATCGGACCAACTCCGTTGCGGAAATTAACTGAGTCGAAGAAGGCTCCGAGGTCGATAAAGAATGGATCGTCGGCGGTTCCCGCCCATACTCTGATGCCATCGCCCAGGCTCTGAGTCCCCTGGTTGAACAGCGTATGGTAGTCCGGCATGGTCTTCGGACCCACGTTCGACGGAACTGCGAAAAGGGTCTGTCCGTTGTTCAGAAGGGTGGGTTTGCCGTCCTTGACCATGGTCACGGTATAAGTCTGCACCAGGCTCAAGCCCTCAGCGCCGGGTACCCTCAGCGAAGTAATCGGTGGAATTCCGGCTACGCCGCCAGCGAATCCAGTAAACAAGTTCGGCTGGAGGATCTGGGTTGTGAATCGGAACTGGAAAACCACGTCTGGAATTCCATCCTGGTTGTTGTCGATCAACATCTCGTAAAGCACGTTGGGATCAAAAGGGAAGTAGTTTGGCCCGTTGGCCGGTTCAAGGAGCGGGTCAACGTTCAAGATGAAGGTAACGTTGTTAGGGTTGTCGTAGCTGACAAAGGCGTACCAGTCCGTGACATCCGCGGAACGGTCCAATGCCGTAATGGGCGCTTCGCGATGGCTCGAGGCGAACAGGCTGCCAGGTGCCAGCATGAACAGCGATATCGCAAGCGCCAAGATTGGCCTTAGCTTTTTCATGGGTTCTTTCCCGGTTTAAGAATTCGTGGATGTTCCCGTCGCGAATCAGAATCCAGTAGCGGTGCAGGGGCTACCGTAGAGGAGGACGACGAGATTCATCTACGTGACTCAGGTACGGTTGTAACTTCCAATTGGATTGACCGTGTCCAACTTATTCGCCGTAGGAAGGAAGATCTCGATTGCTTGAAATTACGCGAGGATCTTCAACCTGAATCGGAAGCAGGGAAGATCCTCGCACGCGTTTTCAGCGCGAGGCGAAGGTGGATTACGTGCGTCGGT
>DATEQW010000054.1:0-19916 GCA_035272245.1 Candidatus Sulfotelmatobacter sp.
CACTTCATTCGGTACGACTCGCGAACTAACAGATTTGGTCAACAGCTCTTCAACTTTTGCTGTATTTTCGTGAACATCGACACGCAGCTCTGCGGTCTCGGATGGATGATTACGTTGCCACGATCTGGTCCATCGGTCTAATCCGATAAAGATTGCCGCGAACACAAAGGCTGCTAATACCATTACTACGAGCTTCTGGCGCCGTACCCCAATCTGCATCGTTATTTCCCACGCAAACATCAATCCGAAGAACCATGCGCAGCACAACACGACTCTAGCAGGCGACAAAGCTGTCACCCCCATCAGCGCCAGATATGCGTAGATGGCCCCGGACATCGCAGCTAGTACCGCGCTCGCTGCGAGTACCCTTGTCGACTCCATGAATCTCGCAAACCTGTCGAGTTCGTCCAATCTCGGCAGATTTGATTTGTCGACGTGCTGTGCCATGAGTTCTTTCACACGTAGAAACACTCTTTCCGCTATTCTGTTCTCCTGTTTTTGTTTGTGAGTAAGCTCCGGTACATTTAGTTCTTCGGGCACGCGCACGCCTCCAGTCAATCAAGACATACGACGGTCGTCGGTCGGAATATCGTCTTGACCGAGAAAGGTACGCCTTGGGTTACATTGAGTAAAGGCGACGCTCTCGTAAGAATCAAGGCCAAAGGCAGCGGACAGGAGTGTCCGCTCCGCATGAGTTGTGGTGATTGATAGGTACAGCAGGTTCCTCACCGTTCTTGCCGCTTCGCGGCTGCGAAGGGTTCGGAATGACAAATGACAAGGGTTGTGTTTGGGTGGACTGAAATCAACATCTACGTCAAAGGCAGCGGACAGGAGTGTCCGCCCCACACGAGTTGTGGTGATTGACTAAGGACAGCGGGTTCCTCACCGTTCTCGCCGCTTCGCGACTGCGATAAGGTTCGGAATGACAAGGGGTCGGGGGCGGGCGGACTGAAGTCAACATCAACGTCAAGGGCAGCGGGCAGGAGTGCCCGCTCCACACAAGAAGTGACCGGGCTTTGCCCGGTGGACAGCCCCTTCGGCTTCGCTCAGGGCAGGCTTGGGGCGGCTGTTCCCACATAAACATCTGTTCTACATAACATCTGCACAACACCAGGCTTGGAGGCGGGTCGGGGTACGTGCATCTCCTTAGGGGGCGTAACATCTAATGAGGTGGGACCGATTATGGGAAATACATTCAAGACCGCATTTTTGCTGACGGCGTTGACGCTGCTGCTGATGATGATTGGGCGGGCGTTTGGCGGGCAGAACGGGATGCTGCTGGCGCTGGGGATCGCGGTGGTGATGAACTTCGTCTCCTACTTCTACTCCGACAAGATTGCACTGGCCATGTACCGGGCGCAGCCGGTGACGCGCGAGGAACTGCCGCGGGCCTACGAGATTGTGGAGCGGCTGACGCAGAAGATCGGCATTCCGATGCCGAAGATTTATGTGATCCCGACGGAGTCTCCGAATGCTTTTGCCACGGGGAGAAATCCGGCGCACGCGTCGGTGGCGGTGACGCATGGAATTCTTGGGCTGCTGAACGATGAAGAGTTGGAAGGGGTGCTGGCGCACGAATTGGGGCACGTGAACAATCGCGACATTTTGATCAGCTCGGTGGCGGCGACGATTGCGGGCGCGATCACCATGCTCGCCAGCATGGGGCGCTGGGCGATGATTTTTGGTGGATTCGGGCGCGGCGAGCGCGAGGACCGCGGAGGCGGAGGGTTGGCGGGACTGTTGATGCTGATTGTGGCTCCGATTGCGGCGAGCTTGATACAGCTGGCGGTGTCGCGATCGCGGGAGTACCAGGCGGACGCGACGGGAGCGCATTTTACGGGGAATCCGTATGCGCTGGCGAGTGCGTTGCAGAAGCTGGACGCTTACTCGCGGCGGGTGCCGATGGCGGCCTCGCCTTCGACGGCGCATCTGTTTATTATCCAGCCGCTGCTGGGGATGAACTTTGGGAGCCTGTTTTCGACGCATCCTCCGATTGCGAAGCGGATTGAGCGGCTGACGGGGCGGCCGGCGGAGTTTATGCAGTAAAACCGCTGCTAGCTCCTAGCTTGAACCCATGCAAGACGGCGTCGTGACGGCGTTCTGATTTCATGGCCGGGCTGACAGGGAGGTTCGCGCATATTGGGCTGAAGCTAGACGCTGGAATCCAGTAGCTCGAAGCTGAAGTCCTATGACATCGGTAACTCTGCCGCGTGTGTGCCTGATAGTAGAATCCATCCAATGCCGCCTGAGACCGCGATTGCCGTATCCCATAAAGCTGCCGAGCTGGAAAAATCCCTTCGCCGCGTGATTCGCGGGAAAGACGATGTAGTGCGGCTGGCGCTGGTCAGCATTTTTGCCCGCGGACATCTGCTGATTGAAGGTGTGCCGGGCGTGGGCAAGACTACGCTGGGACAGGCCCTGGCTCGCGCCATTGATTGCACGTTTCAGCGGGTGCAGTTCACCAGCGACATGCTGCCTTCCGATGTGCTGGGAATCTCGGTGTATTCGGCGATGGAGCAGGAGTTCGAGTTCAAGCGCGGGCCGGTGTTCACGAACGTTCTGCTGGCGGATGAGATTAACCGGACGACGCCGAAGACGCAGTCGGCGCTGCTAGAGGCGATGAACGAGGGCCAGGTTACGGTGGACGCGCATTCTTACGCGTTGCCGCAGCCGTTTCTGGTGATCGCGACGCAGAATCCGGTGGAGCATCATGGGACGTATCCGCTGCCGGAGTCGCAGCTGGATCGGTTCCTGATGCGGGTGAGGATGGGATATCCGGATGCGGCGGCGGAGCGAGTAATTTTGCGGTCGGAGGCCGGGGCGGCGCACTTGCAGGATTTGCGGCCGGCGCTGACCGGCGCGGACGTGCTCGAAATGCAGGAGGCCGTGAAGGCGATTCGCGTGGATGAATCGCTGGTGACGTATGCGCTGGAGATTGTGCGGCGCACGCGACAATCGGAATATTTGTCGCTGGGAGTTTCGCCGCGGGGGGCGCAGGCTCTTTACCGAGCGGCGCAGGCGATGGCGTTTCTCGATGGCCGGAGCTTCTGCACTCCGGAAGATTTCAAGCCGCTGGCGGTGCCGGTGTTCGCGCATCGAGTCGTCGTGAACGGGCAGTATGCCTCTACGGTGAAGCGGTCGGAGCAGGCGGATCAGGTGCTGCGCGAGATTGTGGAGAATGTGGCTGTGCCGGTGTAGGGGCAGTGGTTAGTGATCAGTTGTCAGTTCTCAGTTCTCAATGGGAAGGCTCGACGGCAACGATCATCTACCGAAGTAACGGGAGAAGGTTCGATGGTCAGATTCCCGGTGAGTCTTTGCATATTCGGTGCGGCTGCATCATTTTGGGCGATGTTCTGGTTAAGAAGGTTCAAGGTCCGGACGGCTCCGCCCGCATCTCGCGCCCATCTCTCACTGCAAGAAAGGCAGCAAAGAATTCGTACGGCAAGCTGGATCGCGTTCGGAATGGGCTGCCTTTATATCGCTGGGGCTATAATCCTCGAAATCCTTAGATAGGCTGTAAACGCATCGCGAGCTGGAGTGGACGGGACGTATAATTCTCCGCTATGTCCTTCCTGCGGTTTCTCATGCTGCTGTCGCTGGTCTGCTGGATTGGCGGGCTCATCTTTTTTGCCTTCGTGCTGGCGCCTACGGCGTTTTCGGTTTTGCCAACATCCCATCTGGCTGGAAATGTCGTCGGACGCGCCTTGGGGAAGCTGCATTGGATTGCGATCTTTTCTGGAATTGTTTTCCTGGGTAGTTCCCTGCTTTACAGCCGCCTCACGGATGGAACGGCGCATCTGTTTGCGACGCGTCATGTGCTGCTGTGCCTGATGCTGGCGCTTACGTTGATCTCGCAGTTTGGGATTATTCCGCGTATGGATGTTTTGCGGGCGTCGTTGGGCGAGGTGAGATCGGTGCCGATTGATAATCCGGAGCGTGTTCAGTTCGACTCGCTGCATGTGTGGTCGACGCGCGTGGAAGGTGCGGTGCTGCTGCTGGGGCTGGTAGTTGTGTATTTGACTGCGCGGAGCTTTTAGCTACTAGCTTCTGGCTCAACCTTTCTGCATCCGTTGGGCATTTGTGTCCTCGATCATTTATCCTGAAATGTTGTTCGACGATGGCTGTGGCGCTCTGTGCGCAGCCACTCTAATCTCGTCCGTTTCTCTGGAAGCCAGGAGCTAGAAGCTAGAAGCTTTCCTTATGAAAACTGGAATCATTGGCCTACCGCAGGTGGGCAAGACATCGTTGTTTCGGATATTGACCAAAGCGCATCTTTCGGATCAGGCGCGGGCGAATCCGCGGGAGGCGCATATTGGCGTGGCCAAGGTTCCGGACGATCGACTGGACCGGTTGGCGGCGCTTTACAACCCGAAGAAGTTGACACATACCTCGGTGGAATATGTGGATGTGGGCGCGATTGGGCAGGAGGCGCTGAAGGACAGCGCCTATGCGGCGCATCTGCGCAATGTGGACGCACTGGCGCACGTGGTGCGGGTGTTTGACGATCCGTCGGTGCCGCATGCGGGCGAGATCGATCCGTTGAAGGACATCAAAAATGTGGAGTTCGATCTGCTGGTGAGCGACCTGGGGCAGATCGAGAAACGGCTGGAGCGGCTGGAAAAAGATCTGAAGAAGATGAAGACGGCGGAGCTCGAAAAAGAATTCGAGTTGCTGAAGCGAGCGAAGGCGCAGGTGGAATCGGACAAGCCGCTGCGCGAAATGGAGATGACTCCGGAGGACAAGAAGCGGATCAAGGGCTTCATGTTCCTGAGCGAGAAGCCGATTTTCTATGTGCTGAATATTGGTGAATCGACGGAACTGGGGAAAGAGCTTGAAGAAGCGGTGAGCAAGTATAAGCTGACCGACATTGCGGCGCGGCCGAATGCCGCGGCGACGGCGATCTGCGGCAAGGTGGAAGCGGAGCTGGCGGAGATGAGCGACGCGGATGCGGCAGAATTTCTGTCCAGCTACGGGCTGACGGAGAGCGGGCTGGTGCGGCTGATTCGGACCACTTACAAATTGCTGGGATTGATTTCATTTTTCACGGCTGGTGAGGACGAGTGCCGGGCATGGCAGGTTCCAGCGCATTCGCGGGCGCAGGAAGCGGCGGGAGCGATCCACTCGGATCTGGAAAAACATTTCATACGCGCGGAGACGATCCGCTGGGATCAGTTGCTCGAAGCCGGGTCCGAAGCCAACGCCCGGGCTAAGGGGACACTGCGACTGGAAGGCAAGGACTACATTGTGCAAGATGGGGATGTGATGCACATTCGGCATAGCGGATGAGGAAGTTCTTAGTTCTCAGTTCTCAGTTCTCAGTAAAGAGGCAAGACTGAGCGGCGCCATGCGTCAACGTTAGGCTATTGATCTTATGGAAGCGATCAGGCAGTTTAGCACTTTGCCAAGTCGCCCATATTTTGCCGCCCGGTATGAGATCTTCACATCTTCGCGTCGCCCTTTCCGCTATGGGCTGTGATATCTGAGCATTCTTTCTGCGCGCTGTTCGTGAATCCTGTCACGACAACGCGCATCGTTGTGGAGAACTGAGAACTGATATGATCCTCGCCAACTGCACATGAGCCCCATTCTCATCAGCATTCTGCTGGGCCTTACCGCTGCGGCCGCCAATGTGTTTGGCGGGGCGATTATTGTGCAGCGCAATTGGGAGCGGCGGTACTTGCGCTACTTTGTCGCGTTGGGCGCGGGATTCATGCTGGCCACTGCTTTGATCGAGATGGTGCCGGAAAGTCTGGAGTTGCGGGGGCGGAGTGCGGCGTTCCTGATTCTGCTTGGCTATCTGATCATTCATTTCTTTGAGCACACCGTTACTCCCCATTTCCACTTTGGCGAAGAGACGCATAAAGATGAGTTCATGCATTCGCATAAGGGATACTCGGTGCTGCTGGGGCTGATCATCCACACATTTTTTGACGGGATCGCGATCGCGTCGGGATTTCTGGTTTCGAATGCGCTCGGCTGGCTTATTTTCTTCGCGATCTTCCTGCACAAGATTCCTGAGGGCTTCACAGTGAGTTCCGTGATGCTGGCTAGTGGACGCAGCCGCGGGACGGCCTGGTTCGCCTCCGTGATTCTTGGGGGAGCAACTTTGGCGGGAGTGCTTACGATGGCTGTGTTTCGCCATCACGTGAGCGCGGGGTTGCCGCTTGCGGCGGGGGTCACTATTTATGTGGCCGCTTCGGACTTAGTCCCCGAAGTGAACAAGGAACCAGCGATGAAGATGGCGCTTCTGGTCTTTGTGGGAGCGGGGATGTTTTTTCTGCTGGAGACTGTGTTTCACGCGCACTGAGAGCAGTTCTCAGTTCTCAGTTCTCAGTTCTCAGTTCTCAGTTCTCAGTTCTCAGTTCTCAGTTCTCAGTTCTCAGGAAAGGCAAACTCGAGCCGATCATTCCGGCAAGGTAATTTCTTCATCTTGTGCTCCGGGACCGCGATCGGAAAATCCATCTGGCGCCCTGCGTGTCACAAAAAAGGGCGCGGGCAAGAGTGCCCGCGCCACATGAAACGTTACGATCTACGCGTTGGCCAGAACGGGCTCGACTCCATAGATCGAATGCCAGGAAGTTGCGGCTTTGAGTTTGCCGTTGACGTTGTTGATGTTCTTCACGCCTTCGGTCTCCAGCCATTTGCGGAATGCAGCTGCGCCCTGCTTGGCATAGACGGGGATTCCGTCTTTCCAAGTAGCGCGGCCACAGAGGACGCCGTTGAATTTCACTCCCGACTCGCCGGCCAGTTCGAGCGTCTCGCTGAATTCGGCGTTGCTGACCCCAGCAGAAAGATAGATGAACGGCTTGGTTGCGACGTTCGCGGCCGTGTGGAAGAGGTCGATGGCTTCTTTCTTCGTATAGGCTTTCTGGCCGCCGAATGATTTGGTGCCTTCGACGAACTTCATGTTGACCGGCACTTCGACTTTTAGCACATCCACGCCATAGCGGTCTTTGCTGAACTCGCGCATGCTCTCGGTAACGATGTGCGGCTTTTTCTTGGCGTAATCCAGGCCTTTTTCGTCGGCGCCTTCGTCGTAGCCGACGAACTCGAGGAAGAATGGGATGTCGTTGGCGCGGCACTCGTCTCCGATCCGCTCAACCCAGGCGTGCTTCTTGTCGTTCACTTCCTTGGGATCGAAGGGGGTGTAGTAGAGCAGAATCTTCACGCAATCCGCGCCGGCTTCTTTCAGGCGGCGTGCCGACCAATGATCGAGGAGATCGCCCAGGCGACCGGGACCGGTTTTGTCATAACCAGTTTTTTCATAGGCCAGAAGCAGACCGGCATTCTTGGCGCGGCGCTTGGAGGCGGGCAGCCCCCACTCGGGATCGAGCAGGATGGCGCTGGCGTGCGGCGTCAGGACTTCGGTGACAAGGGTTTTAAATTCCTCCATCATGGCGTCGCTGACTTCTCCGCCTTTTTCTTTGCCCAACGATTTTTGCAGCGAGCCGCGTTGATCCATAGCTGCAGCTGCGATCACACCGTGCTCGTTCGAAACTTTTCTGAGACCGGCAAGTTTTCCAGGGGTGAGCTTCATAGATTCCTCCAGGACAGCATGAATGAAGATAAGTGCGCGGAACAGGTAATTGTAAACCAAGCAAGCGGGCAACGCCCGGGGGAAGCGCAGAGTGGAACTTTGCGCTTCCCGGAACAAGACTGAGAACTGGAAGGCCGATCAACCTTATCAGTCCACCGAGTGCTTGGCGGTATAGCCGTCGCGGGAGACGACATCGATTTTCTGATCTTTACCTTTTTGATCTTTTACTTTGAGCGGGCCACCATCGGGAGCGACGACCTGCACTTTCAGCTTGCGATAGGTGCCGTCGAGCTTATCGTTGGTGGGACGGTAGGTAATCGAATATTGATTACGGATGTCGCTGGAGATGTCGCGGAACAATTCCGGCATCTCGCCTTCGAAGCGGGGGAAGTAGGCGCGGCCGCCGGTCATGGCGGCGAAGGTGCGCATTTCGTTGTCGGCTTGCAGGTAGTCCATATTGCTGACAGGAATGCCCATGCCGTGAGGCGCGGCGCGGCCACGCGCTTCATACATTTCGCGGATGATCCATCCCACGCTGACCGGGAAGATGGTTACGTCTTTCGTATCCTTTATCTTCTTCATGATCTTGTCCAGCGTGAGTTTGCTGAAGGTGTCGACTCCAGTGGTCACGAGAATGACGTACTTCTTGCCTTCGACCCGGTCGAGGCGATCGAGCGTGTCATACAGGGCGTCAAACAGGTTGGTCTCGGCGAAGCCGGGAATACGCAACTGGTTCAAGGCTCCGTAGACCGCCCTCTTGTCCTGGGTAAAATCGACGAGGATGTGCGGCTGCATGTCGTAGTAGGCGACCGCAATCCAGTCGTCCTTCTGCAGCGTGTTGGCGAAGGAGTAGGAAGCCTGCAGCGCCTGGATCATGAAGCCGTAATTAGTGGAGGCGTACTCGACCAGCAACACGGCGGTGATGGGGGCCTTCGAAATGTTGAAGGTGTTGATAGTCTGTGCGGCACCGTCCTCAAACAGACGAAAATTTTCCTTTTTCAAGCCGGGGACGAACTCGCCGGTCTTGGTGGTGACTAACACGTCGACATTCACCAGGGGTGAGTTCACCTTGATGGAATAGTCCGGCAGGCCCTCCAACTTCTTCGGGGTCGGAGGCGGGGGCGGCGGGGGAGCTTCGTCGGGATTCTTCTTGGGAATCGCATAGGGACCGATGTCGCCGCTTGGGCCACCAGCCTCAGCAGGGACGTCCTGCTTGGGCTTACCGTTGTCATTGGTTTGCGGCGGAGTTTGGGTCTGATCCTGGGCGGACGCGGGCGAGACTGCGAGAAAAAGACTGAGCGAGAGGGCCAGTGCCAGCATACAGATGGTGAAGCTCAGCGGTTGTGAGCGGCGGTTGATAGCTAAAAAGTCGGCGAACATAGAAACCCCGAGGAGGAAAATACACCATTGGGGGCGAAATGCCCCTGTGCTAGTATAGACGCAGGGATTCGCGATTGGGATGTTTTGCCCGGCTCCCTGGTTCCCCTCCTGGCAACGACTTACAATCTGGCGAAGTCTAACCTAAACAGAGCAGGGCTCACGCGGTCCTGCCGGGCTCAGTTCATGAAAAAATCAGTTCTCGCTTTCCTCATTGCTTGCCTGTCTTTTCCCTCATTGGTTGCGGCGCAGAAGTCTGATCCGGCGCCAAACCCGCCTACGATTCCCGTCAACCAGATTCATGCGGGGATGCGCGGCGTGGCATACACGGTTTTTGAAGGGGTGAAGCCGGAGGCCATGGAAGTGGAAGTCTTGGGCGTGCTGCACAACGTGAACGGGCCGAAGGGCGACGTGATCCTGGTGCGGCTGCACGGACAGAAGGTGGAATATACGGGCGTGGTCGCGGGCATGAGCGGGAGTCCGGTGTATCTGGATGGGAAGCTGGCTGGTGCGCTGGCGTTTCGCATCGGGGAATTTTCGAAAGAGCCGATTGCGGGAGTGACACCGATCGCCGACATGCTGGAGATTAATGCGCTCGACCGTTCTCCAGCAGAAGAGAGCGCTGCGGTGAAGCCTGCCCTGAACAACGTTGCCGGAAAAACTGGGGCGCCAGGTGAGATTTCGGCATTGCCGGGTTCGGTACAAGATAGTGCGGGCAGCGGATTCGCGAATTATCTGAAGCCGATTGAAACGCCGCTGGTGTTCAACGGATTCTCGGAACAAGCCATTCAGCTTTTTGCCGGGCAGCTGGGATCGGCGGGAATTGTGCCGGTGATGGGCGCGGGATCGGTGAGCGACGACAAGCAGCCGGAGCCAGTGGTAGCGGGATCGGCGATCAGTGCGATCCTAGTGCGCGGCGACATGGATATTGAGGCCACTTGCACGGTGACCTACGTGGATCCGCAGCGGTTGCTGGCTTGCGGGCATCCGCTGCTGCAGTTTGGCTCGGTCGATCTGCCGATGAACAAGGCGGAAGTTCTGGCTACGCTGGCTTCGCCGCTGAACGCTTTCAAGATTGTGAACACCACTGAGCCGGTGGGAACGTTTGTGCAGGATCGGCATACCGGCATCATGGGCGTGTTCAACCGGCAGCCGGAGATGATTCCGGTTACATTGAGCATCCATAGCAGCACGGGCGTGAAGCAGTTCCATTACGAGGTACTGAACAATCCCAAGCTGACGCCGGTCGCGCTGATGGTGACGGTATTCAACGCGCTGCACGGAGTGAACGAGTTCGGAGAAGAGATTACTTATCGGCTGACCGGGAGCATCGGCGTCAAGGGATTTCCCGAGGTCACGATGCACAACATGTTTGCGCCGGGAGAGAGTGCGCAGCCCGCGGCTATGCAGGCAGCGATTTCTCTGGGTGAACGCTTCGAGCGGATCTATGACAATCCTTATAGCGCGGCGGCGGTGGCAGGCGTGAAGCTGGATTTTGATTTGGTGCGCGAACGGCGCTGGGCGCGGCTGGAGAGCGCTCGCACCGATGTGACAGAAGCTCGTCCCGGCGAAGAAATCATGCTGGAAACTGTGCTGGCGCCTTACCGCGGAGAACGTATTGTGCAGCAGATTCCAGTGAAGATTCCGACTTCCGCGAGCAAAGGAACTTTACGGATTCTTGTGAGTGACGGCGATACGCTCGATCACCTCGGGCGCTCGAACGCTGCCTTCGGACGCAAGCTCGATCTGGCGTCTACTATCTCCCTGCTGAATAAAGAGCATTCCAACAACCGGGTTTATGTCTCGCTACTGGAAGCCGACCCGGAAGCGCGCGTCGCCGACAAAGTGATGCCCACGCTGCCGATCTCGATCATGAATGTGATGGACGGGATGCGTGGCAATCAGGAGATGATTGTCAGCGGAGAGTCGAACGTGGATGAAACCTCGACAGCTCCGCTGGATTATTTGGTGTCGGGAGCGCAGTTGCTGACGGTGACCGTGAAGTAGGACTGAGTACCTAGTACCGAGTTGTGGTTATGCCCTCCGAAAGGAATCATCGACACTTTCACGCCTCGAACCGCCTTGTGTCGACGGGCTCCGTCGATGAAGTCCTATTGACTGGCAAGGCTGGCCGCAAAACCTTAACTCTATTCCAATCTGTCGGACTAATTGTCGCCGGCCTGGCAGTTGCCCTAGGCGTGGGTGCATCTCTACTCATCATTGAAGTTGGGCAGGAGAAGACCTTCGATAGAAATTATGGCGAATTATTTGTCGGAGGAGTATTTGCTCTTTGGGGCGTCGCAATGATGATATTCGGCCTCGTCGGCATCGCAAAAATCGCCTCGAAGAAAAACTGCCTTTAACTCCAAAATCGAGTCGGCATTTCGCGGACGAGGGCCCCATCGCCCAAGTTCCTACTCTTCTTCGTGCTCGCCCACTTGTTGCGCGAGGTAGCGCTCGTAGCCGAGTTCCTTGATCTGGTGCATCTGGGCTTCGAGGAAGTCGACGTGCTCTTCTTCGTCCTTAAGCAGCGTTACCAGCAGATCGCGCGAGCCATTATCGCCTTCGCGAGTGGCGATGGCGACGGCGTCGTTGTACTGCTTGACCGCTCCGACTTCGAGGGCCAAATCGCTTTCGAGCATTCCCTTCACCGTCCCACCGACCTTTAATTCCAGCGGCATCATGGACGGGCTGCCATCGAGAAACAGGATCCGTTCGATCAGCACTTCGGCATGTTTCATTTCGCCGATGGATTGTTTCTTGATGAAATCGGAGAGCTTGTGGTATCCCCAGTTTTCGCACATCTCGGCATGGAGAAAATACTGGTTGATGGCGGTGAGTTCTTCACGGAGCGCCTTATTCAATTCAGCGAGGACTTTAGAGTTACCTTTCATGGCGAAGCGAGTATGCCAGAAGACAGACACAGCGGCAAGGACCGCGATCACGCTGCTAACACAGATCGTTCAGAACAAAAGAAGCCCCGCTTTTTCCATGTGGCGGAAGCCGTCGGTGGCTACCGCGGCTAGCACCATAAGGGTACCGTTGTATCCGACGTGCGCCAGAAAGCTGGAGGCCACAGATTTGGTCACGGCGCGGACGGTGGTGAGCACAACGCCGACCATTATGACGATCAGCACAGCCGACCAGGAATGGTATTGCGGGTAATGCATGAGGCCAAAGGGCAACGCGGTGAGAACGATTCCCCAGACGGCACCCATGCGCCGGGCAATCACGGGATACAGGAAGCCGCGGAAGAAAAGTTCTTCCATCAGCGGGCCGAGGGTGATGGCGAAGGCGACGGTCAGATACGCGTCCATGGGACGCTCGAAAAATTGGTCGAAGGGGGTGGTCTTGGGCATGGGCAGAAATCGGCCTAACGCGTCGAAGCCGAGCATCAGAACGCCCACGCCGAAGATACTCAGTCCGGCCACGCCCGGCCAGTTCCAGCGGATGGCCTGCCAGAAGCGCGCGTGATATTTCCCCTCGAGCAAAAGAAACATATAGAGTCCCACGGCGATGTAGGCCACCAACTCCGCGAGCAGCGCGAGGACGGGCTTTTGCGCGACTTCGATCCAACTCCGGTGCGGATAGGTGAACTGGCGCGCGGCGAGGACGATGACGAGTTGGACGACGAAGAGAATGCCGAGCGTAAGGATGGCAAGGACCAGGACGTCCCAGCCGCTCCAGACAGGGTCCTCACCGGCTTTGGAGGTAGGAGCGGGCGGCGCGGGCGGAGGAAATGAGTAGGTGATCGGCGGAGCGGATAGCTGCGGCTCGCGGGGTAGGGAGGGCGGATCGGGCTGCGGGTTTTCGGGTGACGACAAAAGCTTTCCCTTCAACTAACGGCGGAAGTCAAGATTAGCATTGGCGTCCCCCGGGTATCGATGGCGGGGTCAAGATTTCTTGCGGATATGCGACACAATCTTCCAAACGTCGGGCATGTCAGCGTCGGTTGCCATGATCTGCACCTCAAGCCAGCCCGAGGACCAACATTCCCAGGCGTTAGGGTCACTTTCGAAGGACTTCGAAGATTTCAGCACCTGCCCAAACTTCCCCCCGCCAACACAGGACATAGCCTCTCCTTCGAAATCGAAACTTCGGATCACGGGATCAATACCCTCTCTCCTTAACATTGACGATCGCAGGGAAAGCCATCCTTCCGTCTCCATCAACGGGTGAGTAGACAACATAATAATTGCGTGGGCCCTCCTTTTCTTGTCTCTTCTGGGCTCGCCTGTACGATCTTCCGTGTCCATCCGAATCAGCGTGTGGAGTTGTTCTTCTGTGTCATCCACATACCAGTTCGTGGGCACAGGGACTACGTATTTCGCAAAGACATCGGATTGCCCATGCCGGAGATGCCAAATCCAGGCTTCAACACGGATACGATAGCTGAGCGCGAGCCACGCAACCGCGAGAAGGGTCAGGGGGACGACAATCCTTGTGACCGTTGATCGCTTCACCGTGGCTTCCCTTCTATCGGCACGCTGAACTACCCGACCGCCACTTTCCTACCGTTCGCAAAATATCCCGTCAACGCCTGACCCGTGTACGACTTCTTCACTCTTGCGACCTGCTCCGGCGTGCCTTGGGCTACGATGCGGCCACCTTCTTCGCCGCCTTCGGGACCGAGGTCGATGATCCAGTCGGCGTTGCGGATCACGTCCAGATTGTGCTCGATGATGATGATCGAATTGCCCAGGTCGGTCAACCGGTGGAGGACGTCGAGCAACTTTTTTACGTCATCGAAGTGAAGGCCGGTGGTGGGTTCATCGAGCAGGTAAAGCGTCTTGCCGGTTTGGCGCTTGCTCAATTCGCGGGCCAGCTTGATGCGCTGGGCTTCGCCGCCGGAGAGCGTCACGGCAGATTGACCGAGATGAATGTAGCCGAGGCCGACATCGACCAGGGTTTGCAGCTTTTGTTTGACCTGTGGAATGTTTTCGAGAATGGGCAGCGCGTCGGAGACCGGCATCTCCAGCAGATCGGCGATGGAGTTGCCGTTGTACTTTACGGCCAGGGTTTCGTGATTGTAGCGGCGCCCGCCGCAAACCTCGCAGAGGACGTAGACATCGGGGAGAAAATTCATTTCGATGCGGCGCTGGCCTTCGCCCTGGCAAGCCTCGCAGCGGCCGCCGGAAACATTGAAGGAAAAGCGTCCAGCTTTGTAGCCGCGCTCGCGCGATTCGGGCAACATGGCGTAGAGGTCGCGGATGGCGGTGAATACGCCGGTATAGGTGGCAGGATTCGAGCGCGGAGTGCGGCCGATGGGGGATTGGTCGATGCGAATGACTTTGTCGATGTTCTCCGCGCCGACGATGGCTTTGTGCTCGCCGGATTTTTCGCGCGAGCGGTAGAGCTGGCGGGCAAGGGCGCGATAGAGAATGTCGTTCACCAGCGTGGATTTGCCGGAGCCGGAAACTCCTGTGACAACCGTCATGACCCCGAGGGGGAAGGTTACGTCGAGATTTTTGAGATTGTTTTCTTTCGCGCCGAGAATCGTAAGCGCGGCGCCGTTTTTCTCGCGACGTTCGGCACGCATCTCGATCTGGACTCTACCGGCGATGTAAGCGCCGGTGAGCGAGTTAGGCTCGCGCATAATTTCTTCGGGCGTTCCATGAGCGACGAGGCTCCCTCCGTGGCGTCCAGCGCCGGGGCCGAGATCGATGACGTAGTCGGCGCGGCGGATGGTTTCTTCGTCGTGCTCGACGACCAGCACGGTGTTGCCGAGATCGCGGAGATTTTCGAGCGCAGTGAGGAGGCGCGTGTTGTCGCGGTGGTGAAGGCCGATCGAAGGTTCGTCGAGGACGTAGAGAACGCCACGCAGCTTGGAGCCTATCTGCGTGGCCAGACGGATACGCTGGCCTTCACCGCCGGAGAGCGTGGCGGCTGAGCGGTCGAGCGAGATGTAATTCAGTCCGACGGCATTCAGAAATTGCAGGCGCTCGACCACTTCGTGCATGACGCGGCCGGCGATCTTCTCTTCACGGCCTGCAAGTTTGATGCTCTGGGCAACTTCGAGCGCACGGGAAATGGGAAGCGCGGTGAAGTCAGCGATGGACATGCCGTTCACTTTCACAGCGAGGCTCTCCGGGCGCAGGCGCTTGCCGTGGCAGGCGGGGCATTCGGTCGCGGACATGTGGTCCATCAGCCAATCGCGATAGCCTTCGGAAGTTGACTCTTCGAGATTCTGCTTGAGGTATCCGAAAATTCCGCGGAAGCCAGTTTTGCCGCGGCCTGACTCGCCGTTCAAGAGCAAGTCCTGAATTTTCTCGGGAAACTTTTCGAAGGGTGTATTGAGATTGATGCCGTGGGCTGCGGCCGTGATCTGCAAACTGTGGATCAGGCCCTGGGAAGCCGACCCGGGACCGAGACCGCCATCGAGCAGGGGCTTGGACCAATCCGTGATGACTTTTGCGGGATCGAAATCGTAGCGGCTGCCGAGTCCGTGGCATTCGGGGCAGGCTCCATACATGCTGTTAAAGGAAAACGACCGCGGCTCGAGTTGCGGGACGCTGATGCCGCAATCCGGGCAGGCGAGCTTCTCGGAGTAGAGCTGCTCATCGCCTCCGACGACCGCTACTTGCACCAGGCCGCCGGCCAACTTCATCGCCAGTCCGACCGACATTTCCAAGCGGTGCTCGATGCCTGGTTTTACTAACAGGCGATCGACGAGCACTTCGATGGTGTGATTCTTGCGCTTATCGAGATTGAGGTCGTCCTCGAGGTTCACCAGTTCGCCGTCTACGCGGGCGCGCGTGTAGCCGTGCTTGAGGAGGGTCTCCATCTCCTTCTTGAATTCGCCCTTGCGGCCGCGCACGATGGGCGCGAGGACCATGACGCGATCTTCGGGAGTGAGGGCCATCGCTCGCTGGACGATCTGCTCGGCGGACTGGCGGCTGATGGGGCGACCGCACTTGGGGCAATGCGGGACGCCGATGGAGGCGAACAGTAGGCGAAGATAGTCGTAGATCTCGGTGATGGTGCCGACGGTGGAACGCGGACTGCGGCTGGTGGTCTTCTGCTCAATCGAGATCGATGGGCTAAGTCCATCAATTGCATCGACATCCGGGCGCTCCATCTGATCGAGAAACTGGCGGGCGTAGGTGGAGAGGGTCTCGACGTAACGGCGCTGCCCCTCGGCATAAATGGTATCGAAGGCAAGCGAAGACTTGCCGGAGCCGCTGAGCCCGGTCACGACGGTGAGGGTGTTGCGGGGAATCTCCACGTCGATGTTTTTGAGGTTGTGCTGGCGCGCTCCGCGCACCGAAATCTTGGTGATGGCCATTGGTTTGGGCTGGATAGCCCTTCCGTAATCTCGACAGGTGTACTGGATTGTTCGAGATTAGGAGTGCGCAGCTCTACTCCGTATCTTAGTCGTCAATAGCGGCGGGCGTCAACGCAGGTAGATTGAAGATGCCGCATAGACGAAAGTCGATACGACGGCATCTGAATACTGCAATTTCGAACGGCAAACAGACAGGGTGGTTGACCGTGATTTCGCTTTTCATGCCTCTGATTCTCTGCGTTACGGTGGTAGCTTCGGTCGGGATTGGCGTCATTGCGGCGTATGGCGCGGTCATCGGCATCTTGCAGGCTTGCGGCCGAGCGTCGCAATGGCCCGCGGAAGCGCGAGCGCGGCTGGTTCTGGTACCCACGCAGAACCACGCTAGCGGCGACTGAGAGTCTTCTCTTGCCTGGAGTTCGTTTCCCAATAGTTGTATCCGCCAACCTCTGTTTGTAGTCCCTACGACGTTAATCACTCAGCGTCTCGCGATCCGTTCCCGTCTACTTCGCAAGCCCTTCAAAAGCTAGCGACCGACACCTTTGCCTCGAACATTGTGGCGAACTGCAGCCGCCATGGCGAACTTTGTTCGACATCGAACATACACGCGCAGTGGAAGTTCGTAATACTCCGGTTTCACTATGAACATTTCACTATGACCAAGGCAGAGAACGACCGCATTCACGAGTTGTGCGCGCAGATTGCCGTGGAGCAGGATCGACAAAAATTCCTCGAGCTGGTGAAGGAATTGAATCGCATTCTCAGCGCCAAAGAACAACGACTTCCAGGCGCGAAGCCAGACGACCACGGCGACTGCTAATTCGCAGATGGATTCTGATTCGTGCCGGTTTTTGTTTTGTTGGATTTCGTTGCAAAGAAAAAAGAAGGCAGGTGGCGCGACGCCACGTTCCTGTGGAGAACTGAAAGGACATTTTCTTCGTACATTCGCCTCTCAGTTTTTCCCGGAAATACATTAGATCACCGTCAGGATTACAGGTTCTCAGCGCTAACGGAAGCGACCTGTCGCATCTAATCGATGATGTGCCTGGTCACGGAAAACATAATTACCAGAAAGGTTACAAGACGGGCCAAGCTAGCTGCACTGCAACCCGGCGCTCGTTCCGACGCAGCGGGAAAAGCGGTGAGCAATGTCATTTTGTTGTCGCTCCCGGACGACGAGTACGATCTGTTGCGGCCTCACCTGGAGTCCGCGGATTTGCCTCAACACCTCATTCTGCATGAGCCGGGAGAGAAGCTTGAGTTCACATATTTTCTGAATGAAGGGATGACCTCGCTGGTGGCTCTCAGCGGAGACGGGAGAAGTGTCGAAGTGGGGATCGTCGGTAAAGAAGGCATGGTGGGGATGTCGTTGACGGTGGGGCTGCGGCGGGAGATGTTTCGGGCCATCATGCAAATGGGAGGCAGCGGAGTGCGGGTTCGGTCGCGGATATTTCAAGACACTTTGCCGTGTACTCCCGTCCTACGATCCGAACTGAGCCGCTTCGCCCTGATGCAAGGAATGCAGGTTGCGCAACTTGCCGCCTGCAATCGCTTGCATGAGACCGAGCAACGACTGGTGCGCTGGCTGCTGATGTGCCAGGATCGCGTCGACTCTAAATTGCTTCCCCTGACGCACGATTTTCTGGCGCAAATGCTGGGTACCGGACGGCCCAGCGTAAGCCTGGCCGCGGCCGTTCTGGAAGATGCCGGACTGATTGAAAACCTGCGCGGAATGGTGAAGATATTAAACCGCAAGAGCCTGGAAGCGGCGGCTTGCGAGTGCTATGGAGTGATTCAGCAGTTCAATGGCGGGCTGGGGTTGAAGTGAATACGGCCTAGACGTCACAATGCCACATTGTTAGCGAGCGTGTTGCAGAGTGATGGAAACGAGATTGTGGACCCAGCGCGCCGGGCGCTTGTCATCGGAGACGATCAGCTGGAACGGGCCGTAATTTCCGAGCGGCTGTCCGTCGCGAGTGTCGACTACCAACACCTGACCTTCGTGAAAGCTGGGATCGACCTCGGCGAGAGAAAGAACCACAGAGTATCCGTCGGATCCTGCGGCGATGAGGTAGCTCGTCATCGCTTCTCCATGAAGTTCTTTGCCGAGGGGCGCATTAATTTTGGCCAGCAAAGTGGCCCGCGGTACACCGGAGTAAGTTTCGGAAGCGTCGGTGTGACTGTTGTGCACGGTGATGGTGACATGCAGCAACGCGCGAAAATCCGTGAGCGTGAAGGTCACAGGCGCGTGGGGGGATCAGCAGAGAGCAGCAATTGACTGCCTTCGACCGCGGGAGCGGGTGTCGTCTGTTGAGCCAGTAGAGCGGGAACGCACAATAGCACACAGAGGAAGGCGACTCTTAAGTTTCGTGGGCGCATGGTAGAAGCATAGCGCGGAGAGTGGTTGATGTCAGCAAGGAGTGGGCGTGACTTTTATGAAATTACTTTGATTGGATTTCGATGGGCTCGGCCAAGTTCATGGGCCGGCCCTCTTGAGTACTGACGACGATCTTGCGTCCAGGCTTCAAGTACGCGGCAATCACGCCGGGCTGGGACCAGTCCAGGTCCCAGCCGTTCTCGATTGCGAGAAGAGTGTAGGAACCGGGAACCACGGCGTGCAAAAGGAAGGTGCCGTCCAGGTCGCTTTGATCGCGGCGGAAGAGATCGCGATCCACCTCTGGATTTTTCGGCACGAGAACCACCATCGCACCTGCGAAACCCTTCCCCGCCTTCGTCGCGGCCCCTTGGATGTCCGTGTTGCCGGTCACGACGGAAAGCAATACCGAGGGAGAAGAGCCCGCCGCAACAGAAAGAGTGTGCCCAGTAACCTCGGCACCTTGGGCTGAGATGCGTGCGACGGAATAGCGTTTTCCAGGCCCCCACACTACTACTTCATACTTTCCGACAGCGACCTGCTGGAGTTCCGCTTCGCCCTTGGAATCCGTCTGAGAGGCAGCAATGACCCTGGTGCCTGATCGCAATCCAACCGTAAGCGGGGCCGGAGGGGCAGCTCCAGCGGCAATCTGCAATGAGAATTTGACGGTGCTGGAGATCTCGCCTTTGGAAGTATCGATCACCTCCTCATCTTTCGTCAGATCGACTCCGTTCATCTGGAGAGTGGAGGTCGACCCATGGATGCTGACGTTGTATCGGCCTGCTGGTATACCTGTCACTTCCATATCGCCCGGCGACGCGCTACTTGTGACAGAGGTCGGAACAGGGGTGTAACCGTCAAAGGTCGGTTGCTGGAGTTGCGGAGCGTAAAAGGTGTGGCTGCCGTCCTGCGGCACGAGAAAATGGAGGTGAAGAGACGGAACGGGATTCAGGTGGAAATCCGCCTCCACGCGTTCGCCACCCCGGATCGGAATCGGCAAGGCGCTGTCTGCGTCGGTGACATCCGGGTAGTAGGTTAAAGGATAGGTAACATCGAGAGACCGATCGACTGCCGTAATTTCTTGTCCGCCTGAGGGTGACGGGGGATGCACGGCATACCACGGTTTGCTGCTGGCCGAAAGAAAGTAAGTGCCGGGCCTGAGCGGTGTGAGTTCATACTCCCCCAGGTCGTCCGTTTGAGCGGCACGGAACTGGTGGATCTGATCCACGCCGCTGCTGTGGTCGTCGTAATACAGCGTGACCGTCGCTCGACGAACCGGGTCTCCAGCTTCATCCAGAACCTTGCCAGCGATGACAGCATCGGGGGCGAGACGGAGCACCAGATGT
>DATEQW010000055.1:0-10056 GCA_035272245.1 Candidatus Sulfotelmatobacter sp.
AGGTTACGGAAGTGCAGTAGGAGTGTGCGCCTAGAAAGAAATGGCTCCTCAGGTAGGATTCGAACCTACAACCCTTCGGTTAACAGCCGAATGCTCTGCCATTGAGCTACTGAGGAGTGTGGGGAAGCGCGCGCGGAGCGCGCGCTTCTCAAGCGCATCAATCATAACATTTTGGAGGGCGGGTGAAAACCTGCGGGGCGAGAGTTTGGTAGGCTATCGGGTTGCGAGGTGCGGGATGAGTGGAGCAGGGTTGATTGTGGCTTCGGTTCTTCTTCTGGCGAGTGCGGTGTTTGCGGGGGACAATGTGAAAACTACGGCGAGTGCGACGGTGCCGAAGGCGGAGAAGCGTCCGCTGGAGGAGACGCTGCACGGCGTGAAGATTGTCGATAACTACCGGTGGCTGGAAGATGCCGACAGTCCAGAGACGCAGAAGTGGGTAGCGGCGGAAAGGGCCTATACCAACTCTGTGCTCGATCCACTGCCGGGGCGGGAAGCGATTCATAAGCGCCTGACAGAATTGCTGAGCATTGGCAGCATTAGCGCGCCGCAGATTGGCGGGAAATATTATTTCTATACGCGCCGCGAAGGCATGCAGAACCAGCCCATCGTTTATGTGCGCGAGCGAGGAACCGAAGGAAAAAACGATGGAAAGGATCGCGTGCTGGTAGATGTAAACCAACTTTCCGCGGACGGAACCATCGCTCTCGATTGGTACCAGCCTTCGGAGAATGGAAAGTATCTGGTGTACGGCACGTCGCCGAGCGGATCGGAGATGAGCACTCTGCACATCATTGAAACGAAAACCGGCAAAATGCTTCCCGACACAATCGAGCGCACCCGCGCGGCGAGCATTGCGTGGCTGCCGGACAACTCCGGTTTTTATTACACGCGTTATCCGAAGAAGGGTGACGTTCCCGACGGGCAGGAGATGTACAACCGGCACGTGTTCTATCACGAACTGGGAACCGATCCGGAGACCGATACGAAGATTTTTGGCGAGGGTCGCGACCCGGAAGACTGGCCGGGCGTGAGCCTCGACAACGATGGACGCTTGCTCCTGATCACAGTCGAGCAGGGCTGGACCAAGACTGAGCTGTTCCTGATGGATCTGAAAAAGGGCACGCCGCCCGAGCGCATCACGACCGGCAAGAATTTTCTATACGGCGGGAGCATTTACAACGGCAGGCTTTACATCGTGACCAATGAAGACGCGCCGCGTTACCGCGTATTCGCAGCGGAAGCCGGCAACTATGAGCGCGATGACTGGAAAGAGATTATTCCGCAGTCGGACGCGGTGTTGCAGGGCGCGTCGGTGTGGGGCGGAAAATTGTTTGCGCAATACGAGCAGAATGCAACTTCCCAGCTAAAGATTTTCGATCTGAATGGAGACCATCTCAGCGATCTCCTGCTGCCCTCGATTGGAACCGTCTACCAGTCGGACGGGAAATGGGATCGCGATGAAATCTTTTATGGCTTCATGTCCTTCACCGTTCCTCCCACGGTTTACCGTTACGACCTGAAGACCAAAGCGACCACGCTCTGGGCGAAGGTGGACGCGCCGGCGATCGATCCCGCGGCGTATGAGGTGAATCAGGAGTGGTTCCACTCGAAGGATGGGACGCGGGTGCCGATGTTCATCGTCAACAAGAAAGGACTGAAGAAGGATGGGCACAATCCCACGCTGCTCACCGCGTATGGCGGATTCAATGTGAGCCTGACGCCATCGTTCAGCCGCACGGCATATCTGTGGATGGAGCACGGCGGAGTTTATGCAGTGGCGAATTTGCGCGGCGGTGCCGAGTTTGGCGAAGATTGGCATCGGGCGGGGATGCTCGACAAGAAGCAGAACGTTTTTGACGACATGATCGCCGCCGCGGAACATCTGATTGCGGAAAAATATACGGACACGGATCATCTGGCGATTCAGGGCGGGTCGAATGGCGGGCTGCTGATGGGCGCGATGATCACGCAGCGTCCCGATTTGTTTCGCGCGGTGGTATGCCAGGTTCCGCTGCTCGACATGCTGCGCTACCAGAATTTCCAGATCGCCAAGCTCTGGATTCCGGAGTACGGCAGCGCCGACAATCCCGAGCAGTTCAAGTGGCTCTATGCATATTCGCCGTATCACCACGTGAAGGCGGGAACGGAATATCCCGCGATCCTGTTCATGACGGCGGATACGGACACGCGCGTCGATCCGATGCACGCGAAGAAGATGGCGGCGGAGATGCAGGACGAAGCCAAGAATGGCGCGAGCAAAACGCGTCCGATTTTGTTAAGGATTGAATCGAAAGCGGGGCATGGCGCGGGGAAACCGGTGACCAAGCAGATTGAGGAGTTCACCGATGTATATTCGTTTTTGTTTTGGCAGCTGGGGGTGAAGGAGTAGGTACAAGATGTCGAGCGCTACCCTTTGGCTCTAGCCTGCTTCTTGTCTGAGCCGCAGAAGGAAATAGAGATTGCTATTGCGAACTTTGGTCGGATTTTTCTCGATCATGGCAAGCGATTTCGCCAAGTCGGTCACGAGTTTTATGCCCCGACTGCAGTGCACAGCGCAGTGAGTTGCGTCGGAATAAAGCCGCTGTAGGCACCTAGCGCGACAACCCGAGCCGTGATCCCGGCGCTCAGCGCGGATTCTTTCAGCCCTCTTTTTCGCTCGTTCTTTGCTTGCTGCTCGAGATTTACCACCTCCGGTTGCAGCATGTCGTCATACAACTCCTGGGCTCTCCCGATCCAGCGCCACCCGAACGTTACTCCTGCTGCGTGGGTCGCCCAGCATTCATAGATCGGGGTTTTAGGGCGATCTTACGCCCACACCCCCATAGTTTCCTGTTTGACCATCCGCTCAGGCACTTTCTTTACGGAAGCGCCGACGATCTTGTGTCCGGGTTTTCAATACCGCGCTGAGCGGCAACAGCGCTGTGGTGCCCCTGCTCTTTAGGTTCATGGAAATCATTGCAGCGCTTCGAGTCGCTGTCTGGCATCCCAGTTCTGGCCTTGTGTGAGTGCCAGCACCCGCTGCAAGAACGCCTTGACCGGTCCCGTTCCGAGCGTTCGCGCCGCCAATGCGTCGGCTTGGACTTCCATCCGTGGATCCCGAAGGATGTAATCGTTGCATCCCTGCGCCACGCTGTCGCTAACAAGATGCGCCATCTCGTGACCCAGGAAACCTTTGAGGGAAAACGCATCGAACAGCTCGATCGCCTGCTGCCCGACGACAATCTTGCCTCGCCCGTCTACGACAGTGCTGGCCGCGATATAGTGCATGTTGAGACTGCCGGGGAAAATATAGATGTGCGGAATTGCCCGACCATACGCCCGTGCGACATCGGCCAGCACGTCGTAGCCCTTGCCCGAGAAGACTTCGCGCGCGCCCATTTCACGCAGCGTCTCGGTTTCGCACGCGGTCTGCGCCTGGATGTTGAAATGGGAAGGAACGCCCGCAGCGTTCACTCTCTGTTGCGCCGCCAGCATACCTGTCAACAGGCCGATTCCCGCGAGTACCCTTACAGCCGCCGTAAAAATATTAATGTCTATGCGTGATGAGTCTTGGCCTTCCCGCGTAGCCGCCCAGGTGGGCGCGGAGTCAAAGCAATAGTTCATAGATATCTCAAATCCCAGTTCAACCTTGGTGTGCAGAGGAGGCGCGGGCAGAGACACTTGTCTGGCCAGCCGCTCTTCGTGCCCGCGAAGATAGGCGATGGCAAATATAAGGAGGAACATTAGGACTACCAATACGACGAACATTCCCGCGTCCTTTGCTACGGGCCGCTATGGTCTGGGGCTGCCCGCTCCGCCAAGCACCTCGTGTGTGCACGTGAAGGGCAAATGAGGAGGGGAATGCTGCGCCCTGATGCCAAAAGACTTAGCAATCGCATCTTACGGTGGATCTTATCCGTCGTGACCATTCGAGGGCAGTGCCGGAGGGCGTGGGCAGCCAGCGGCAATCGTACTCAGCTTCCTACGCTTGCTGGGGTGCAAGTTACAACAGCGCAACTTTTGTCGAGATACATGCACTTCATGTAGGCGGGTAGGTTCTAGTGGAAGAGGAATGTGCCGGGATTCATCACCGACTTGTGAAACTGCTCGGATCGAGACTATCAAGATGACCCGAGGGGGCAGACTCAGACCATCGTGTTCAGAGAAAGCCACGGTTCGATCACCGATGCTAGATTGCGAGATGGATCGACAGGTCGCGCTATCTTTGAAAGAAGACTTTATTCATAACCGCATGACTATGATCTGAGCTGAGGCGGGCGGCCCAGTTTTAGTTGCCGGTGCCCGTTAGACTTGAGGTCTGCGGGCTGTTGCTGGCGCTATCGCTCACGCTTAGGTTCCCCGTCCTCGTCCCGGTCGCCTTCGGCGTGAACGTCACGCTGATCGTGCATTTCTCCTTGGCCGCCAGACTGGTCGTGCATGTCTTCGCCGAGACCGCAAAGTCCCCGGTCGTCGAGATCGCGATGCTGGCCAGCGTCACGGTCTGGTTGTTGGTGAGGGTAAACGTCTTTGCTGCGCTGGTCGTGCCGACCTTCTGCGCCGCGTAGGTGGCACTGGCCGGGGTCAGCGTCGCAGGCGCGATACCCGTGCCCGATAGTGCGACCGCCTGCTGGCTGTTAGGAGCATTGTCAGTAAACATGAGTGTCCCCGTCAGCTTGCCCAGCACCTTGGGGGTGAAGGTAACACTCACTTTGCAATTCTTCTTCACGGCCAGCGTGGCTCCGCACGTATTTGCAGAGATCGCGAAGTTGCCGCTCGCGGTAATGCTGCTGATGTCCAGTGTGGCAGAACCTGTGTTGGTCGCCGTCACCGTCTTGGCGGCGCTCGTCTCGTCGAGAACCTCATTTCCGAAACTCAATGAAGTGGGTGAAAGCGTGACCCGCGGGAAGGCGCTTAGCCCCACAGACAGGCTGAAGACCGTACCACAACCAGCCCCATCGGTGGTGGGGTTCTGGGGGCAGTTGTTGTTGGCCCCCCCAGTCGTCACCCCATAGAACTTTCCATTGGTGACTTGAACGAGAGCGAGCGGCGACGCACCGTCTGTGCCGTCGAAGGTGTGCAGCGTGGTCAGCTTGCCTCCAGTGCTGATTTTGAAGAGCGTGCCACAGCCCTGAGAATTGCAATCGCTGATGTTCCCGCCGGCGGCGGTTGCTCCGTAGAGGTTCCCGTCGGTGGCTTGCACCAGACCGAAGGGGCCAGCGCCGTCCGTGCAGTTCGGTTGGGTGCAAAAGCTGTAAAGCGTGTTGAACGCGCCCGCCGGAGTGATTTTGAAGACCGTGCCACAGCCACCACTGGTACAGACGTTGTTGGCCCCTCCATTGGTGGTTGTCCCGTAGAGGTTTCCGTCGGTCGCTTGCACCAGCCCGGCATACGGATAGGCTCCGTCCGTGCCATCGAAGCTGTGCAGGGTGGTCAGTGTGCCCGACGGTGTGATTTCGAAAACCGTGCCATAGCCATACGCTCCCCCTTCCCCATGGGGCGGTGTCCGAGTTGTACCGTAGAAGTTCCCATTGCTGGCCTGCACCAGCCAACTGATAGGGCCGGAGCCATCCGAGCCAGCGGCAAAGCTATGCAGGGTGGTCAGCGTCCCTCCGGGCGTGATTTTGAAAACCGTACCGCAGCCATAAGAGCCGCAGGCTGTGCTGGCCCCGCCAGTCCAGGCTGTCCCGTAGAAGTTCCCGTCGGTGGCTTGCATGACCGCGTTCGGGTGGGAGCCGTCCGCGAAATCGAAATTGTGCAGCGTGGTCAGCGTGCCGCCGGTGGTGATCTTGAAGATCGTGCCACAGCCATTAGTGCCGCAGGCGCTGCTGTCTCCGCCGCCTGTCGTTGTTCCGTAGAAGGTTCCGTTGGTGGCTTGTACCGCACCGCCGGGGATGGCACCATCCGTGCCATCGAAGCTGTGCAGTGTGGTCAGCGTGCCTCCGATCGTGACTTTGAAGAGCGTGCCACAGCCATCAGTACCGCAAGCGCTGCTGGCCCCGCCAAACCAAGTCGCCCCGTAGAGGTTCCCGTCGGTGGCTTGCACCAACCCGACGGGGCTCCAGCCGTCAGTGCATCCACTTTGGGGGCAGAACGTATAAGGCGTGGTGAAGGTTTGTGCCGGCGAGGCAATCGTCGTCGCGATACAGAACAAAAATGCGAGGCTTAAAACCACAACCTGCAAGAAACGTCGACTGAAAATCTGCACAAAGCACCTCCCGCAAACGAACTTCCCTCTCGGGGGCTATGAACCCCACTCGTGAGTGTCGGATGGATAAACGCAACTCTAAGGAAATTGGTCCTTCGCCTCAGGGAGTGCTGCGTCTCAACCGGCGGGAACTGCTCTTCGAAGAGGCGAGACGGGTTGATGCAAACACAAATGAGCGCGTCCTGTCAGTGAGTTTGCTCACATCTCGATGTGCGGCGATTGCCGAGAGTGACATCGCAAAGCTTGGCCGAACTTCAACGGACGCAAAATCGCGATGGCGCTCGCAATCCCATCGGGGGCACTGAGCGGGCGGTGCGGTCTCGGTCGTACGCTTACACAGAAGGAACGTTCCCCAATTTTTCGACGCATGAAAATTGGTGAAGGTCCCGTAAAGGGAAAAGAGTGGTGAGCGCGGAAGGAATCGAACCTTCAACCTACTGATTAAGAGTAGGCGAGTCTGATAGAGTCTTCCGCGTCTTATCGCCGTTACGATTCAATCACTTACCGACAATCAAGCCCGCACGGGAGCAATTTGGTCTGGTATTGAAAAGACGCGAGTTAGCGCATATGGGATCGAACGGTACGGCACACTTATGGCACACCGTGCGGCCCAGAGAGTTCAGCCCTTCGATTCAATTCGTGCTAAAGTTTTGACATGGTGGTCACAGTCAACATCCCCGATGAACTCGCGGTACAGGCCAAGGCACGCGGCCTGTCCCTTGAAGCCTACGTCCAAGAGATATTGGCGCAACAGTTAGCGCGTCCTCAGCAAACTCGAGGGCCGCGCACGCAAGGAGAGATTCGCGTCTGGCTCGACTCACTGGCCCAATTCTCGGACAAAATTCCCCCGTTGCCTGAGACCATTTCGCGCGAGTGGCTTTATCAGGATCACGACTAAATGTCTATTGCGTCGTGTCTCGTGGATACCAACATCCTTCTACGCATGACACGCCGCTCGGATCCCCAGCACCAGCTCGTAGACACAGCGCTGGTCCGACTCGCTTCCCAAGGTACGATCCTCCATTACACCCACCAGAACATTGCTGAGCTCTGGAATGCGATGACTCGGCCTCTACCCCGTAATGGCCTCGGTTTGACGATTACTGAGGCTGAGCGCCAAGTGCAGGCAATCGAGGCCGGCATGACTCTGTTGCCGGATAGCGAAGCAGTTTACCGAGAATGGCGGAGGATTGTTGTGCAGTACGGGGTCTTGGGCGTTCAGACACACGATGCGCGATTGGCAGCGGCTATGTTCGTTCACGACGTGAGCCATATCTTGACTCTAAACGCCGCGGACTTCAAGCGTTTCAGCGGTCTTAGCGCTCTTCATCCAAGCAGCATTTAAGAAACAAAGCGTCCGGTGCAGCCCGCAGCTTGTCCAGTTCCTTTTTCGACGTTTTGTGGCGCTGACTCCGTTATTTGCGAGCGACTGCGTCCAGGTCACGCTGTTCACCTTTCACAAACTGCACATTGCTTTTCAGCACCGTTGCCAAGAAGTGATCGCCTTCGGCGCCTTGCTTGCGAAATGCACCTACCGAATAGCTTGTCACATTCACTTCTGGCCTATGCGGTTTTCCACTTTTCGTTGAAATGGCGCGAGGTCTCCAAGTCACATATCGTGGAGGTTCGTGCATTCAGGGCTCTGATATGGTAAATAGTTCCAACCGGAGCAAGGGATGAATCCTCGGATTGTGGGCATTGCGGGGCCGCTCAATGGGATGACCTTGGCACTCACCGATGACGAGATATCGGTGGGGAGAGAACCGTCCAACAAACTTTGGGCTGCAGACTCCTCGATGTCTCGGCGGCATTTCTCGATCGTTAAGCAAGAGGACGGCCAGTTTCTTCTGTCCGACCTGGGCGGACGAAACGGTACACGCGTCAATGGGGAGAAGATCGAAAAACACGAGCTCTGCCATCGGGATCGGATCACCGTGGGTAATTCAACACTGGTCTTCCTGTTGGGAGACGAAGAGGCGATTGCGGAGGGAAATCCGCTGGAATTGGACGATACGACAGTAGAAGAAGATGTGGTTGCATCCCTCCATCCCGAAGATTCTAGTTATCTTCATCCTGAGCGGGCAACAGGGCAACCGAAGGCGGAGCGTTTAGCAGCAGACTTGAGTACGGTTCTTAAGATCGCCACGCATATCGGTAGGATTCGAGACGAAGGAGGTTTGCAGTGGCAGTTATTAGGAATGTTGTTTGACGTCGTGCCCGCGCAACGGGCCGCAATCCTGTTTCTTGACGGCGCAGGAGAGATCGCCAGCAGCGCGGCCTGGGATCGCGTGCATGGACCAGAGGTGCCCGTCCGTGTGAGCCGGACCTTGCTGAAAAAGATAACTGCCGAACGAACTGGCCTTCTGTTGGACAACCTCAAGCGCAGCTCCCTCGGACAGGCCGCCAGCCTGCAATCTGCCGGAGTGAGGTCTGCTCTCTGCGTTCCACTGCTCTTTGCCGATCGAGTGAGCGGGGTGATTTACCTCGATACTCGGAGCCCGGAGAATCCTTTTGACAACGATCATCTCCAGTTGATCACGGCAGTCGCCGGCCTGATCTCCCTGGCTTGGGAGAATGTTCGGCACTTGGAGAAATTGCGAGAAGAAAACAATTATCTGCAGGAAGAAATCAATCTGAATCACGAACTCGTGGGCGACAGTCCTCGCATGCGTGCCGTGTACGAATTGATTCGGCGCGTGGCCGCGACGGACTCAACCGTTCTGATCCAGGGCGAAAGCGGCACCGGCAAGGAACTTGTCGCCCGTGCGGTTCACAATTCTAGTTCGAGGGCGGATGGGCCGCTTGTCGCAGTGAATTGTGCGGCGATTACGGAAACGCTGCTGGAAAGTGAATTGTTCGGCCACGAGAAGGGTGCATTCACCGGAGCCGTGGCGCAGAAGAAAGGCAAGATCGAACTGGCCAACGGAGGCACGCTTTTCCTCGATGAGATCGGAGAGTTTGCTGTAGCTCTGCAAGCAAAGCTTTTGCGGGTTTTGCAGGAGCGTGAGTTCGAACGCGTGGGCGGAACACGGCCGATAAAGATTGATGTTCGCTTCGTTGCCGCAACCAACCGTGGTTTGCTCCAGGCAGTGGAGGCTGGGACGTTTCGCCGTGATCTCTATCATCGGTTGAATGTTGTTTCGATCACGTTGCCGGCACTGCGAGAGCGTGCGGAGGACATTCCGCTTCTGGCCGACTATTTCGTCGCCAAAGCGAGCCGCAAGTGCCGCCTGCGCCCCAAGCCGATCTCGCCGGAGGCGCAAGCCTGTCTATTGAGTTATGACTGGCCGGGAAATGTACGCGAACTGGAACATGCGATGGAGCGGGCGTTGGTGCTGGGGTCCAGCGACAAGATTTTGCCGGAAGATCTTCCCGCCGAAATATTCGAATCGGCTGCGGGGGAACTAAGCCCGTCAAATTTTCAGAGTGTCGTCAAGGAGCAGAAGAAACAAGTGGTGCAGAAGGCGATGCAGCAGAGCAACGGGAACTACATCGAGGCGGCGAAGGTGCTCGGCATCCATCCCAATTCCTTACTGCGTCTGATCCGCAATCTGAACCTGAAAGGATCATTCCCAGAGCCGCAGCCACGAGGATCGGCACTCAAATGAAACAGGCATCGCTCAAGGACGGAAAAAAATCAAAGCCGCCTTCGAGGGCGGCTTTTGGGTTTCTCTGATGTTTGGCGTTCGCTCGGCGCGGACCCGGTTGGCATGTCGGCTCATTATTGCACCATCCGCAGGCTGCCTGCCTTCACGTTGGTCTTGGTTTTCATGGCTATTCTCCTTTCTTCGAGTTGTGCTGCTTTCCTGGTTGTGTTTTCTCGGAATTCACTTTGAGCGAGAGCTACCGATTCCAATACTCCGGGCCCTAGC
>DATEQW010000056.1:0-30664 GCA_035272245.1 Candidatus Sulfotelmatobacter sp.
CACAGTTCGATATCCGTGCTCGATATTTCGCTGCCGCGCGATCTCGGCTGCCGCCAGGTGACAGCGGCCAATCAGTTCAGCTTCTTCCGCCTGCGCTTCCTTCAGTCCTGCAAAGTGTTTCTTGGGAATCACCAGGACATGCGTGGGCGCTTGCGGGTTGATGTCTTCGAAAGCAAAGACATATTCGTCGTCGTAAACCTTCTTGGCAGGAATCTCTCCGCGCAGAATGCGGCAGAAAAGGCAGTTGCTGGCTGGATCGGTCATCGCTCGGTCACCATGGCGGAAAGATAACACCGAACCAGAATAATTGTCAGCGGGAAGCGGTTAGCGAAACTTTGTGACCAGTTCGGCGAAAGGTGCGGAATCCACATTCCACGTGCCTTCGAAGGGATTGTCCAGGTCCGTGAGCACGAAGTGCGCGAAGAACAAGAGCATGGTGGTAATCGCGACGGATACCATGCCCAGCGTAACGTTGCGAAATGGAAAAAAGAAAAGCAGAAACAGAATCATAGACGCCGTCAGCGTAACGAACAGTCGCAGCGTCCCCGGCATTCGCTTCGCGCTGACTGAAAGTCGTTCATCGCGGTGGGAACTCGCCTGGTTCGCAATATCGAGCAGGCGCTGGTAGAGGATGCGCTCTGCATCGTTCTCCGGTTTCACCTCTGTAACGCCGGAAATGACACCGACAAATAACTTGTCGGTTTTGTCCGTCTCCTCGCCCGCCGAGAGCGCCCTCCATTCCGTTTCCGCAACTCCTCTGGCGTAAGTCTTTACAGCCCGCACCATCGGTTCGCGCGCCGTGTCTTTCAGCCGCTGGCTGAAAACCAGCAAGTCCTTCAAGGCCCCGGACTCTTTCAGAATCTCATTTTCGACGGAAGTGAACTGACCCCAGATTACGTAGATCGCAAACGCATAGACCACGCTATAGAGAGTGCCGATAATTTGCAGAAGCGTTCCGATCCCCTCCGAGTCATTCCCGAACAGTTTGTGAAATCCCAGCAGGCGCAACACAAAATAGAGTGCGGCCGCGCCCGCGATCATCTCTAGGCCGCGCAGGCGCGTCGGGCCGGGAATCACGTCTACGGATTGCACAGAGGCCTCCGTTGCGATACGTTCTCTCAAATAACTCGAAACAGGGAACTCAGAAATTTAGTCGAGCCGTACCAGGAACACTGCACCCTCGGGCGTTTTGGTTTCCGAGACAAGTTTCTGGGCGCGTTCGCGATCGTCGTCCAGCACATGCACCCGCACCCACCAGTCTCCGATCGGACTGCCGAAGTGTTGTACCTTCGCCGTTCGATAGCGGTGTGTGAGATGGTCCGCAAATTTGCTGGCTTCCCGCTCGTGCGCGAAACTTCCAATCTGCACCGCCCACTTTCCCCCAGTCGCGAGCGGAAGAGGAGTTTGCATCACTTCGACTTTAACTTCGGCAACTCCCGGCAGGTAGACATCGAGTTTGCGCGCCGCGGCAAGAGATAAGTCGAGAATGCGCCCGGGAATGAATGGTCCACGGTCGGTAATTCGCACCAGCGCGCTGTGCTCCGTCTTGAGATTGGTGACGCGTACGATCGTGCCCAGCGGCAGCGTGCGGTGCGCCGCCGTCATGGCGTGCATGTTATAGACTTCGCCATTCGATCCCACGTGATTGTGATACGGCGGACCGTACCAACTGGCATTACCGATTTCAGTGGCCAGAGGTTTAGCATCGGCGGGAATGGTCGGCTCGGCCAGTTCGTTCTCGGCGGAAGCTGACAAACGGTCGTTTTTTGCAGCACCTTCAGGCCGCGAGGTCGATTCAGTAGTCGACGGTTCAGGCAAGGGCGGTGGCGGAACATTCGTGCGAGCTTGCTTGGCATGGCCGCAGCCGCTGCCCAGGAAGCAGAGTGTAAGCAGCAGAGTCACAATCAAGCCGCGCAGCACAAACCGGTCGCGCCATCTCTGTCTGCGAGAATGTTTGGTTAAGTTCAAGAAGGCTACTTTGGAGGATGTGGGTATTTCTCCATGTAGTCGGCAAATTCGGAAAGCTTCTCCGAGGCCACGCGCAGCGCCTTCGTCGAGTGCTGCCGCACCGCAGGGACCACCTCGTCGTTCAAATACTTGATGAATTCCGGAATCTCTTTCTCGATCTTCTCGGCGGCCTCGGCGACGGTCTTGCTGACGCGCGCCGACGCGTCTTCCACCTTGCGGTTGAAGTCGTTCATAATGCTCCTCGCTGCTGCTGGGCGTGAAACACCTCACGCGAATGTTGCGGATGCCAGGCTCCGCTATTATTTCCTGCCCCGAGGGTCGGGTCAATGGCGGGGCATACCGCAGGTCAACGGGTTGAGGCATCCTTCGATCCATTAGAATCGCTGTCCGGAGTTTGATGAAGACAGCAGTCACGAGTTCGCAAGTGAAGACAGGGATGCGAAATGAGACGACAAAATTTCGCCGGCGGTTGCTTGCCTGGTATGACCAGCACCGGCGCGACCTACCCTGGCGCGCCAACCGCGATCCCTACCGTGTGTGGCTCTCCGAAATTATGCTGCAGCAGACGCGCGTGGCAGCGGTGTTCGAGCATTACCATGAATTCCTGCGGCGCTTCCCTACGGTGCAGAGGCTGGCGGCGGCGCGCGAGGCCAGCGTTCTGGCGGCGTGGAGCGGGCTGGGATATTACCGCCGCGCGCGCATGATGCATGCGGCGGCAAAACTAATCGTGCGCGAGCATAGTGGGAAGTTTCCCGCGACGGAAGAAGGATTGCGAAAGCTGCCCGGAATTGGCCGCTACACCGCCGCTGCGATTGCCAGCATTGCCTTTGGCGAGCCCGTAGCCGTGGTCGATGGCAATGTCGAGCGCGTGCTGCAGCGCGTTAGCGGCAAGCGGCTGGCCGGCGAAGAATTGTGGGAAACTGCGAATTGTCTCTTAGACGCGAATCGGCCCGGCGACTTCAATCAGGCAATGATGGAGTTGGGCGCCGTGGTGTGTACGCCGCGCGCGCCGGGCTGTTTGACATGTCCGGTAATCGAGCTCTGCGCCACGCGCGGGGAGCTGGCGATGACAGCCCAGCTAGAACGTCAGAAGAAACGCGAGATCAATTATTCGATGCTTCGCCGCGATAGCGAAATTTTTCTGGTCCAACGTTCCCGCGGTGCATCGCTGATGCCCGGCATGTGGGAGTTGCCGGAGCGCGTGGAGAAGAACGGATCCGCGAGTCCAGCGTTTACCCTGCGGCACTCGATCACTGTGACCGATTACACTGTGCAGGTGTGGCGCGACACTTCACCCTGCGTCGATGGAAAGTGGATTCCAGTTGGTCGGCTAAAACAAGTCGCGCTCACCGGACTAGCACGAAAGATTCTCCGCAAGGCGTCAATTTTCTGAAAACAATCGCACGCGCTGTTAGCATGAGGTTATGGGCAAGATGCGAATGTCAGCGGAGGAAATTGCCAACAGCCTCACACATGGCCTCGGCCTGGCGCTGAGTCTCGCCGGACTCGTGGTGCTCATCGTGGTTGCCACACTGCACGGCGGCGTTCTCAGCATTGTGAGTTGCAGTGTCTATGGTGCAACCCTGGTTTGCCTTTACGCCGCATCGACGGTCTACCATGCTGTTTGGGCGCCGCGCTGGAAGCGGGTTTTGAAGATCATCGATCACAGTTGCATCTACCTGCTCATCGCCGGTACCTACACGCCGTTCGCTCTGGTCGCCCTGCGCGGAGGTTGGGGATGGACTCTGTTCAGCGTGGTGTGGGCCCTGGCGCTCGGCGGAATCACTTTCAAACTCTGGTTCGTCGACCGTTATCCCATCGCTTCGACCATTTTTTATCTCTTGATGGGATGGTCGGTCGTGATCGCGCTAAAGCCGTTGCTCCACGTGGTGCCCACGCCGGCGCTCTTGTGGATGCTGGCGGGCGGCGTCGCCTATAGCGCAGGAGTAATCTTCTTCGCCATGCCGCGTGTACGCTACAGTCACGCCGTCTGGCATGGATTCGTGTTGGCGGGCAGCGTCTTCCACTACGTCGCGATTCTTCACTACGTCGCTCCGGCGCGAGTTTGAGGAGAATTGTTTGCCTTGAGCTGCTGATCGCCGTCAGCCCTCGCATCATCTAAAATACCAGGAGTTAGGTCGGAGTATGCGAGCATGCCCTGGCCGCGAAGCATCCTGAAAACGAACCGGAGGACCACTGATGGCGGCATTACCTGTGGGCACGAAGGCGCCCGACTTTGAGCTGAGAGCAATGGATGGCAAGCGCTTCGTATTGCGTGACGAGCTGGCTCACGGCCCGCTGGTGTTGGCTTTTTTCAAGGTTTCATGCCCTACCTGCCAGTACGCGTTTCCGTTTCTCGAGCGACTGGAGCGGGCATACGGACACCAGGGTGTGCGGATCATCGGCGTTTCGCAGAATGACCCCAAAGAGACGGCAGCATTCACCAAAGAATTTGGCATCACCTTCCCGGTACTGCTCGATGACACCCACAAGTATCCCGTGTCGAACACCTATGGCCTGACCAACGTTCCCACCATCTTTTGGATCGCGGCGGATGGCGAGATCGAACTTTCCAGCGTCGGCTGGCTAAAGGCCGACTTCTCTGAGATCAATCGCAAGATGGCCGAGTTTGGGAAGACCGCGCCAGCTACGCTATTCCAGCCGGGAGAAGATGTCCGCGACTTTCGTGCGGGCTGAGGCTCGAAGAACTGATCCCGCGGTCGCGGGATGTCCAACCAACAGAAACTGCAGCGCCAAACGGGGAAGCCGTCCGCCACAGGTACAACTCCGCGGTTGGTCTGAAGGTCCTGCTATCCAATTGAACTGCCGTGCAGGCAACCCCGGCCACTTCCTTACAACCAAACTCTTTCTCTCCGTTACAATTTACTCAGACCTAAAAATAAGCGAGATTCCTGCGTCGATACGCCACTTCGCCGGGGGAGAAGACTGATCTATGCAAGCAATCGTTAGGAGAAGTGTTCTTGCCGCTGTGATCGCAGCAGTAAGCCTGATGGTCTGGGCGGAAGGAGCTGCTCCACCGGATCCAGCGCCAATGGGGGCCAAGCGCGAGGCAGTTTCGGTTCGCTTGCCCTCGGCTGCTTTCGCCGCCATGGAGACGATCAGTCCCGACCACATTCGCTGGCATGTACGTTTTCTCGCACATGATCTTCTCGAGGGCCGCGGCACCGGGCAGCGCGGCGGCGATGTCGCAGCCGAATATATTGCCACACAGTTCGCCGAATATGGATTAAAGCCTGCCGGAGATAACGGATCCTATCTGCAGAAGGTCCCCCTCGTAGGGATTACCACACTTCCCGAGACGCAGTTCTCTCTGTTGCCGAAACAGGGCGCGGCCATGAATCTTAAGCCGCTTGACGAATACGTTGCCTACGATCAGACACAGCAGTCGCAGTCCGATGTGGACGCTGACATTGTTTTTGTCGGCTACGGCATTGAAGCTCCGGAATACAACTGGGACGATTACAAAGGTGCAGACGTGCGCGGCAAAGTGCTGCTCATGCTGGTCAACGAGCCGCCCTCGGACGATCCCAGATTCTTTAAGGGCAAGGCGCTGACCTATTACGGCCGCTGGACCTACAAGTACGAAGAAGCAGCGCGCAAAGGCGCGGTTGGCGTGATGCTCATTCACCGGGAAGATATGGCAAGTTATCCGTGGGAAGTCGTGCGGAACTCGAACTCGGGTGAGAAGTCAGCTCTGAAGCTGGAGGGCCCGGCGCTGAAGGTCGGGTCTTGGGTGCAATTGGATGTGGCGAAAAGGTTGGCTGCCGGTTCCGGCATGGATCTCGACAAGATGATGGCAGATGCGCGCACGCGCGAGTTTCGTCCCGTGAACCTGGGCGCGAAGTTGAAGGCGCACATGGTAAGCAAGGTACGGAATTTTGAGTCGAACAACGTAGTAGCAATTCTGCCCGGCTCTAACCGCAATCTCAAAGACGAGGCGGTAATCTATACGGCGCACTATGATCACTTCGGCATTCGTCCGGACATGCCGGGGAACAATATTTTCCACGGTGCGGCCGACAATGCCACGGGCTGCGGCATTCTCATCGAACTGGCGCGCGCCTTCAGCGTGGCCAAAGAACGTCCTGCGCGGTCGATCATTTTCGCATCGGTTACGGCGGAGGAGCAGGGCCTGCTGGGCTCGGAATATCTGGGCAAGCATCCGCCAATCCCCGCCGGCAAGATTGCGCTGGATTTGAATTACGACGACGTGCAGCCGCGCGGAGCGCCGGAAGAAGTTGAAGTCTCCGGAGCGGAACGGACGACGTTCTATCCCTGGGTGCAGGCGATGGCCAAAGAATTCCGGCTGGCGATCCGCCCCGATGCCCGCCCCGAGGCCGGACACTTCTACCGCTCCGACCATTTCAGTCTGGCGCGCGTGGGCATTCCATCGTTCTCGATCAACGAAGGCATGAAGTTCAAAGGTCACGACGAGGCCTGGGGTCTGGCGCAGGACAAGGAATACACGCAGAAGCGTTATCACCAGCCCAGTGATGAGTACCGTCCCGAGATGGATTTCACCGGGGATTCGGCAATGGCACGCTTCGGCTTCGCGCTAGGCTGGGAAGCGGCAAGCTTCTCCCATCTCATCGGCTGGCAGAAGGGCGATGAGTTCGAGGCGGCGCGAATCAAAAGCCAGTAGCAGCATCGACTAGCGAAAAATCTCGAAGTTTTCAACGCCTGCCAACGCGGTGTCCACCGTCTAATCCCGATAACCTCGGTAACTTTAGCTGACGTGCCAGCCATGCTAGCCTCCATATGTACATGTGTAATCAGTAAGTTCCGACAATTCTAAGAAATTTACGGATGCCTCGATTTCCCATCTTCCGCCTCGGCAAGGAGCCAGAAAAACTGGCCCTGCCGAAGATGGTTGCTGCGACCCCGGCAATCGCGCTTGAAGGATTGGCCGTCGGCGTTGACAACCTGCGGCATGACGTTGCCCTCAGTCCCCGATTCGTAGAAGCAGCCCGGGCCCAGATCATGCGCCAGATTGTGCGCCACGGTGAGTTGGAGGGCTTACTGGCGGCCGAGGCGCCTCAGCGCAGCCAGGCACCCTCGTGGATGCGAAACGCCGCCGCCGGACCGACTCGCGCCGCCGCACGCGCCGGAGCCGAACCCTCCGACTGGAAGCCGCTGCTGGCGGAACTGCATCTCGCGGCATTGAATCGCGCCAAGAAAGAAGAAAAAATTTCCATCGACCTCCTCGCGCGCCTGGCGATAACCAAGTTTCTGCGTACGGAGATGTCCCAGCAATTCGCGCAAGTGTTAGAGCGCTGCCGGCTTCTGCTCAAGAGCTACGAAGGCATCCGGCAGGGCAAAGCGGTCGAATATCGCGAGCGTGTCGCCGCTTTCCAGGTACGCAAGAAGATCATCCTTCGAAAAACAGGGCAGGAACTGTTCGAGACTCTACGCGCCATCGAGAAAGAAACCCTGGCCCGCACCCGGCGTTCGTTTTTTGGAGAGCCGAAGGCCACAGAACCTGGGTGTGCGGCCCTCAGCAGCCACGGCCTGTTCATCAACCGCCTGGCCTTCTCCGAGGATGGCCGCGACGACTATCTCTGCGCTGAGCATTACGTCATGCTGGGCAACTGGGATCGCGATCCCGACCGTTACCCTCGTCTGCAAGATCTGGTGTGGGGCTTCATGCGCTCGCTCTACGGCGAGGAGACCACCACCGAGACCATCGATTCCTGGCTGTGCGCGCCGGAAAATGCTCGCGCACTCGTAGGCACGGGAACTCCCGATGAATCCACAGCGGAAGGCGTGGCCCAGCAAGAGCGCTTAACGGCGTGGGTTCGCCTGCTCGAAGACGAGCAAGTCATGGAATGCGTGATCGCCTCCTACCACGCCGTGCCGCTGCTCAGCGAGTACGCCCCGCGCATCAACCCGCAGCAACTAAAGAATGCTCTGATCTCGCGCCCCGAATGCGACCGCGTCGAGCGCATGATTCAGGAACACGGCAAGCTTTCGCCGGCCAGCCTATACACAGCGGTAGCCAAAGTTGCCGGTTGCCGTGGCGTAGAGCGCGCCAAAGTCGCGGCCAGATTCCTTCAGGACTTCTCTCACTACCATCGCGATTTGCGGCGCCTGGAAACTCTGAACGCCGCGCTCGACTCGGTCAACGTGGTAGCCACTGAAAAGCTACGCGAGCTTTCGCGCATGAACGGGACACTCTATGAATTCCTCCTGCCGGATGAGCAACCTCAGCAGCCCGAGGAAGAAAAAGTCCTGCGCCACGTTGTCCTCAAGGCCGACGTGCGCGATTCCACCCGGCTCACGCGCACGCTGATGGAGAAAGGTCTCAATCCCGCTTCTTACTTCAGCCTCAATTTTTATGATCCCGTAAACAAGCTACTTGCAAAATACGGCGCGCAAAAAGTCTTTCTCGAGGGCGATGCCATCATTCTGGCCATCCTCGAGCGCGCCGGCGAGCCTGAACTCGCCGTCAGCCGTGCCTGCGTGCTGGCCCGCGAGATCATCGAGATCGTGCGCGGCTATAACGAATTGATGCTGCGCTCCGGCATGCCGGAACTCGAGCTGGGCGTGGGCATCACGTTGCAGGAAGCTGCCCCACTCTATCTGATGGATGGCGAACGCCAGATCATGATCTCCGAAGCGCTCAACGAGAGTGATCGTCTTTCTTCCTGCAACAAGCGGATCCGCAAGAAGATGGAATCGCAAGCCGGTCCGTTTCACGTCTATGTATTCGAGGCTGCGGATGTAAGCGCGACTACGGAGGGAGAGCCGAAAAATTCGGAAGATTCCATTCTCAGCTATAACCTCGGCGGCATTCGCCTGAACCAGGCCGCCTTCCGCAAACTGGAGCAGGAAATTTCCTTGGTGCCGCTCACCGTAAAGCTCCCGCCGTCACTGGCGTCGGATAAAGGCGAATACAATCTTTCCATCGCAACCGTCCCCGTTGATAAGGACATCTTCCGCAAGATTGTGGTTCGCGAAAGCCGCGTGCCGCGCATCAACCTGGAAGGCTTTTCCGTTCAGGGATGGACCGACCGCACCTACTACGAAATCTGCACCGACCCCGCCATCTACGCCGCGCTGGAAAAGAAAAAAGCTGCCAAGGTGTAATCGAAGAAACCACCGAGGCGGGCCTTTTCGCCCCCCGTGTCAGTTCCTCGGTTGGCGAAGTCGCATGATTTCGACGGTCACACCAAACATGATGCCCAGACCGAATCAGAATACCCGCTGCGATGCTACTCAAATCCCTTCCAGCGCTTGCCATTTATTCCCCTCGCGGTTTCGTGATGGGAATGTGATAGTCTCCTTGCGTTCTGGCCTCCCGCATCATCTATGCATCGCCGCAAACTTCTGAAAGGCCTCGCGATCGCGAGTGCTTCAACCATCCTGTCATCCTGTGCGAAAAAACTAGTCAAGGCAACCGTATCCCAGCCTCTGTGCCTGGCGCGGGTCAATGTTTCGGCCGATCGGATCATACGATCGATCTGCGGATTGCGTCCTTACCGCCGCTCCGGGTTCGTTGTCCGCTCAGAGCAGATCGGGGACAGTCTGGTGGTTCACAACTACGGACACGGCGGCGCCGGAATCACGTTGTCGTGGGGAACATCGCAACTCGCTGTCGATCTCGGCGGGCCTGGACATAGCGGTCCTGTCGCCGTGCTAGGCTCGGGCGTGGTAGGGCTTTCCACGGCCCGCCTGCTGCAGGATTCAGGATTTCAAGTCACCATCTACGCGAAAGATCTGCCTCCGAACACCACTTCCAATGTCGCAGGCGGATTCTGGTATCCGGTTACCCTTTTCCAGGAGCAATTCCGCACCGCTGCCTTCAACGACCAGTTCGCGAAAGCGTGCAACTTCGCATTCGCTCGCTTTCAGACGATGGTTGGCTCTCGCTACGGTGTGCGCTGGACGAGCAGTTTCCGGCTTGGGCATTCCCCGTTCCCGGACACAGGTGATTTCAGCCGGCGGGGACTTGTGGGCCGGTTGACGCCGGAGTTTCGAGACCTCGGGCCAGGACAGCATCCCTTCGCAGGCTACGATTTTGTGCGCACATTCGACACCATGCTTATCGAGCCTCCTATTTACTTGACGGCGCTGATGCAGGATTTTCTAATGGCTGGAGGCAAGATTCAGGTACGCGAGTTTCACGAAACTGCAGAGATCAGCCGGTTACCAGAGAGATTGGTCTTCAACTGCACAGGATTGGGCGCGAAAGCATTGTTTAAGGACGAGGAACTGACTCCGGTAAAAGGGCAGCTAACTTTTCTGTTGCCCCAGCGGGAGATCGAGTACTCGGTCATTCCCGGAGACCTGTATATGTTTTCGCGCCATGATGGAATTGTGTTGGGCGGTACGCATGATGAAGGGGTCTGGTCCCTGGACGTGGATAACCAGGTGGGCGACCAGATCGTCGCCAATCACAAGGAGTTCTTCGACAGCATGCGCGCGTGTTAAAGCGGGGGAGCCATACTGCCCGTTGGATGGCATAACATCGCTCTTGCGATCATTGATCCCGGCCATGGGGTTTCGAGTGCTAACGCCTGATTTCGACAATTATCTACGGCGCAGCACCTTTCGAGTGAACAAGAACCCTCCCAGCGCCCCAATCAACGCGCCTATCCCGATTGCCAGGAGGTATGCTGCCATTAATACGACTCCAGCCCACCGCTGTCCCATCCATTGCGCATTAATTCTGGAACCAAAGTAGAGTATGGCCGTCGAGAGAAAAAACGAGACTAGTGTCGCAGTCGTCGAAACGCTAATCACGTAGAAACCTATTCGACGAAACTTCTGAAAGCAGAGCAATACGATGCCGGACAGGGCGCACAACATCCAAACGGGAACCATGAAGAAAAATGGCATAGCTGGAAGAGCATTGTGTCACAAATGGTGCTCGACACCCACGGCCATTGGGAATCTCGCTGGCAGGGCATTCGCCCGGGCCACGCCCAGATGCACCAACGCTCCCGCTTGAACCACAATCTCGCATCTTGTTCTCATGCTTCAAATGTAACGTTTGGGCGCTGAAACGCACTATCTACATAGAAGGCGTCGTGCGGGGTAGATCCATCGCAGGCATAGACCAGCACGAATCGAAGAGGCGGACATGTTTGCCCGAAAGGTTGCTGTACTCCTAAAGCCGGACTCCCTTCCGGCATTCACGAATCTTATGGAGTGCGAAATCCTTCCCTGGCTACGAAGGCAAGAGGGGTTCCTGGATTTAATTACCCTGGCTGTCACAGATAGCAGGGAAGTCGCGACCATCACCTTCTGGGATCACCAGGCGAATGCTGAGGCTTGCATTACCAGCAGCTATCCAGAAGTGGAGGAAATTCTGGGAAGACTCTTGGACGCGGGTCCTTACGTTAAGACGTTTGACGTTGTCAGCTCAACCCTTCAAAGAGCTACCCTTGGGCAGCAACCTGAACCAGAACGGCTCCTGGAGATTGGTCCGGCACCACTTGGCTACCGCTCAGCAACACGGGCGTCTGAAGACGGAAGTTCAGGTAGTTGTCGATAAATAGCCACCACGCTCATTGACCCTGGGCAGGCCAATTCTCAATGAGTGTAACCCCTGTTAACAACATCTATACGGGACCACTGCTGCGGAGGTGAGTCACGGCGGGTAAAGCTTATGGTCTGTAGAGGATGTGAGGCAACAGCTTAACCGCCCAAATCACAGCGAGAAGAATCGTAGACGCAACCACCCAGACCTTCAACGCCTGCTCCCAATCGAGAGGAAGTCTTTCCAGAACCGTGGCTCGTCTCGAGAAAAACGATCGTTTTCTCTCCACAATAAATGTCCCAGTTGGTATTAGCGGTAGCCACAACAATACAATGAACACAGTCGTCTTAAACCGCTCCGTGCCCGTTTCGGGACTGTAGACGCATCCAGCTTTTCCAAACCGATCACGGCCAACGCCATAGGGATGAAGAACGAACAAATTTCCGGGATTTCTCTTTTGCTCTTTTTTGCGTTGCTCTTCGTGTTCAATAAAAGCTTGTAGTTGTTCATCCTTATCAATTCGTCGCCGGGCGAGCTCGTCATTTAGAGCAGCACCGGCTTCGGGGGTCAGTTGCTCCGAATCAAGCACCAATCGCAACAGCTCGTCGTCCGTCTTTCTTTGGTATTCTTCCGCGAAATCCTGGATTTCCACGCGACGATGTTAGCTCCCCTTGCCTACACAAGCAACATAGTTGGCGGCAGTTGTCGATAAATCGCCACACGCCCACCGACCCGGAGCCGGTCTATTCTCCGGCTTCACGCTCAGCTCTTTTTAGAAGTTGCTTTCATCGCTGGTTCGCCGAATGCAACACACTGTGCGATGAACGCCAGCAGCCAGATGTACCACGGAATGGCATCATGATAATGAAACTGCAGGATGACACAGACGACGAAAAGCAGACCTCCTAACATGAGTTCCCTCCTAGAAGGCGATTAGACAGTCCTAATGGCACACTGATGGGCCCGTGCTGTCAGTGAAATTGGTCACATCTTGATGTGCGGCAATGGCCAGGAGCCAGAGCGCAAAGACAGACCAGACGTTAACGGTTGAGGTGACCGGGTTCTGAGTGTAATCGCCTGTTCTCGACAATCATCTTAATTAGGCGTAGTTTTTTCGCTGTTACTTCCAGCACCAGCCCCACCGTTGTGGTCGCTGGTGCGACATGGAGTTGTGTATGCGACAAATCCATTTTCATCGTGATCTAACGATTCTCGTGCTTGGGTGCATGGTCTGCACGTCTAGTGCTTTGGCGCAGGTGAATACGACAACACAATCTCAAATTCAAGACACGGGCATTTCAGGATTGTGGGTGTTGGCCAATGTCAGTTTTGCAGGCATGCGAGCGCAAAACAACCGGAGTGTGCTCTGGCGAACTTTGGCTTTCATCTTCGGCTTGCCCGGCACGATTGTGTCGTTCTTCGCCGTAGCTGAGGGGAGCGACCGTGCGTACGGCATCGACCTGCCGCGTAGGGGAAAACCATAGCTTGACTTTTCAATGAGTGCTATCGCCTGATTACAACAAGTTAACTTCCGGTTTGCCCGTCATGCGCCAACACAAACGCGCGGCAGCGAGCCGCCGGATTCGCCAAGATCACGGGGAAATCGCTTTTGGATGCGAAAAAACTGAGGCCGTACCATTTTCTGTCGTCGAGGAGCGGCCCCGTTTCGCTTGCTTTAACTGCTCAGTGGAACGTACTCGACTGCCCCCGTGTCACCGTCCAGAATTTCTTCTGCCGGGAACCAGTAGATTTCTTCGTTCCCGTAATCATCGATGTAGGAATAACCGATGTACACCGTGCCCAGGTCCGTGTCTTGAGGTAAAGCGAACGAGGCGTAAGTGAGGTGCGACCCTGTCGCCTGCGCCATTTTCTTGTTGGTTTTGTATTTCTTGACTGGAATCTGTCCCTTGGTGTCATGCACGACATGGAAAGCAGCAATCTTTCCGCCTTTGCTCTCGACTGAGGCGGTGTAGTGTCCTTTCTTGTCGATGTCATGATGCCCGTCAGTTTTGAGCTTTCCAGCAACCAGTCCGTGGCCGTCGTGATGGTTCTGCTTTTTTGCCGCTGCTGCAGAGGCGGCATTGCCCATTGCGAGCAGACTGAACACAAGAGTGGCGGCAGCGAGTATGCGATTCCTGTTCATATCAATCTCCAGTTGACTGCGATTTGAACCCGAGCGGGATAAGGATGCTTCACGGTCAGGTGGGGTTGGCCGCCTCCTGTGCGTTGAACATCCGGCAGTTCGACATGTTGCGGCAGTCTACAGTAGAAAACTGGTCAATTTTGAACATCAAGTGGCGAAAAATCCCCATCTCACTCATTGACCCTTGCCGCGGTTCTAAGTGGAAAGGCGGGGCGGCCCATCCTTTCGCGTTCTATCCGACAGGATAGAATCGGCGAACGCAGTTCCGGTCGCCCCCCACGCGAGATCCACAACCCCAATGTGACATCCAACCTTGCTCGCGATCAAGAATCGGCCCATCATAGTCGAGGCTAACGAATTGAATTCACCGAACCCGATAACCGGCAACGCTGTGACCGATACCGCCTTTGCAACACACGGCCTACACGGCCCCGCTAACTCCTATATCCATAATATCTTACGGGCAAGTCCTTGCCGCTCAATATTTTACCAGCCTTCGGTCCGACCGGAAGTCCGGAACTCATTCAAAACGAGGATTTTGCTGGAGGCATCTGGTTGTTTTTCTTGGTCAGGATCGACAGGCGCCAGCCGATGGGTGTTGCCCTTAGAAATCCGATTTCACCTTCGTCGGCCGGAAAGGAATCCAGAAAGTGGCCTCGACAGCAACGGGCGAACCATTTTTCATGGCGGGCTGAAATTGCCACTTGGCGATCGCGTCGCTGGCGAACTGGTCCAGGCGATCATCAATGCTCTGCAGCACCCGCACTGTGCCGACTGTCCCATCGGCGAAAATTACGGCGTGAAGGATGACGGTGCCGGAAACATTTTGTTTCATCAGTTCCAGTGGGTAAGCGGGATCAACTTTGCGCGTGGCCACCGGTGATGAGATGTCGCTTGCTTCGCCAGAGGGATTAGCCGGAGTTGAATCCGCTTTGAGCGCTGCGAAGTGGATGATCCAGCTGCCTCCGCCCGAGTTCAGGTTCGGCATGTTGAGGCTGAGCGAGTAAACCTTGCGTCCGCCAAAGACAGCACGTTCGGCTTCGGAGATTTTGGGGTCACCATCCGTCGGAGTGCGAGAAATTCTCGGTGGGCGCGCATTGGCAATCAGATTGGGATTGACCAGATTGCCGCTTGAACTGGTCGGTGAAGGCTCACCAGCTACGGCGGACGTGGCATTCGAAGTCTTGCCGACGTAGAGGCCCGTGGGCAGCTTACCGGCAGTTTTGCTGCCGGCTCCGCTTCCATTCTCCGCGCCGGTATTGCCGGCCAAAGTCCCCGCCGCGCCAGATGCTCCGTCATGACCTTCCGGCGTAGCAGCGAAACTGCCGCGGCGATTACCCGCCACAGGTGCAGGCGGCGCGCCCACAGCCGGACGCACGCTGAGCGCGATCATGCCGCCACCGGAACGCGATCCTCCAGTTGCTCCCACTGAAGGTGGCGGCGCGATGACTTGCGCAGAATGTCCGCGCAGAGCTGCCGAGCGCCCCGGCACCGTACGCTGTTCGTCCAACGCGAGCTGCGGAGCCGGCGCAATCACGGTGCTGTGGCCGATATTCAGTTCGCCGGCGCGAAGCCGGGAAGCGGTCTCCAGCGCGGGCGGCGGTGCGATGACTGACGCCTCGGGAGCCTGCAAAATCTTTTGTGACTGGTTGTCTTGAAAAATCGGCGGGGGTGCGATCACCGACCGCTCCATCTCCGGCGCAAGCCGTGAAATTTCCGATGCTGGCACCAGAGGAGCCGGCGCAATCGGCATCTGCGGCGCGTTCGACCACGCCACGGTGTTGGGCAAAGGCACGTCGTGCTGCAGGCGGATGTTCGGCGCTGTGACGATGGTCTGTGAACGGTTGTTGGCCTCCGGCGGCACGGAAATGATCGGTTGTGCAGATAATTCCGGATCAGCTTTCTGCGCGTGTTCCGACGTCGGCTGGCGAGTGTCCAGCGGAGGCAGATATTCCGACGGAGTGTAGTAGATGACGTCGGCATGGCTGAACGTAGGTTGCAGCGTTGCACGGGGTTGGAGGGCCAGAAATCGTGCGCCCGCCCAGATCAGCATCAGCGCGAGAATGTGGTATCCGCCTGACTGGAAGAATCGACCCCACGGAAGACGTCGCTCGACGAAAACATCCGGCCAAAAATCCGCAGGCGCGGACTGGAGATCCAGCGGAGTCGACTTGCGCTCAAACAGGCCGCGAACATTCTGAACAAAAACTCGAGGCCAGGGTTCGGCGGTGATCAACAGGCGCAACTCTGGAGCCGGTGATTCCACCTCTTCCAGCACTTGTCCCGGCGTTGGGCACATCGTTCTATCTTAGATGAATCAGGGTCCCACGGGGGAAGATCGCTCGGATTTCGGCATAGTGGGAAGGGCACTGGGCCAGCACTGGGGCGGGTAGTACGATGGATGCAAGCAGGAGATTTCTCATGACCCATACTCGCGCCATTTTCGCGGCCTTAGTTTTCTGCACGATCGCAGCGGCCTCGTCGTTGGCGCAGGACTCCAAAGCAGCCGCTCCGGAAAAGGCCCAGACAACTCCAGCGCAGCAAGCCTCAAAGGGCCATGAATATTCCGGGATGTACAGCTTTCTCAAGGACGGAGAGTTTGTTCAAATCACCGTGGAAGACGAAGGACGGGTTACGGGATTTGTTTCCCGCTACGGCGAAGGAGAAAGCGACAAGGGCGCATTCCTCGATCAATATTTCCGCAGCGCCAAGCTGGAGGGTACTTCGCTGATCTTTACCACCGAAACAGTGCACGCGGTGTGGTTCGACTTCAAGGGCACCGTGGAACGAGGCGAAGGCAAGAAACCCGGAGACGAAGCCTACTACATTTTAAAGGGAACGCTCACGGACAGTACCAGCGATGCGCAAAAGAAGATTACGGCGCATTCGCACGATGTCGTGTTCAAGATGTTTCCGGCGGAAGCCTCGCCGGTGCCGTCCGTAAGAAACTAATACCGGGTACCGAGTGAAGCAGCTTGGATGTTTTATTTCCTCAGTACTCGGTACTAGCAACTCGGTACTGGAAAGCGCTACTGGCCGGCGCGAGCAGGTGAGATAAGCAGACGCCCAGGTGCTTTCTTCTTGGTGCTGTCCGTTTTCTCCTGCGCGTAAACCAGATCTAACCCGCCTTCGGCAGTGGGAGAGGCGTCGGCCAAAGCCGCAGCCAGGGCGCGGAACGAGCGACTGACTTCCTGACTTTCCTGCAGCACCACCGGAGTACCGTGATCAATGGCGGGTGAGATCGCCTGATACGCGTTGGGAATCTTCCACAGAACCTTGCAACGAGTGGAGTGTTCGACGTCTTCGTCGGTAAAGCCCGGAATTTTCTTGTGGCGGTTGAGAACAATGCGCAGCCGGTTTCGGCCGGCACCTTCCTCCAGGAACGCATGGATCCGGCCCGCGCTCCACAATGACACGACATCCGTTTGCGCGACCATCAGCACGGCATTCGACAGATCCGAGAGCAAGCGCGTGGTGGAATCGAGACGGCTCGAAGCGTCGACGACAACATACCGGTAGTGATTAGCCAGCAGGTCGAAGAGCCGGGCCAATTCCGCCGGAGTGGGTACGGAAGGATAAGGCTGCTGTGGGCCAGCGAGAAGATGCAAGCCGTCTTTGGCGGTGGTCATGAGCCCCTCGAGCAGGGAAGCGTCGAGGCGATGCAGATTTTCCAAAGCGTCGGGCACTCCAAAGCTGGGACGCAAATTGAGATGAAGCTGGGCATTGCCGACGGGCGCAAAATCCACCAGAACCACATCGCCGTAAGCCTGCTGTAGCGCCACCGCGGTATTAACCGCAGCTGTGGTGGCTCCTGCACCGCCCTTGGCACTGAGAAATGTGAAGATGCGCGCCCGGCCAGCGCCGCCGCGCGTGCGGGTGCGATTGGAACTGAAACGGGTCAGAGCTTCGAGAAGGGCTTCGGCGCCAGCGCTGTCGTCCAGATATTCGCCCGCCCCGGCGCGCATGCTGGCCACAATCGTTGTGGGCTGCTTCATGCTGCCGTTCGCAAAAATTGCGAGCTGCAGGGTATTGGCTTGCAGAAGCTCAATCGCGCGGATGGCGGGTTGAGGGTTCTCCGCGGAGATATCTACGACGACGACCTCGACGCGTAAATCCTGAACCTGGCGGAGGATGGGGTCGGTCGGTCCGGCAGGAAAGCCGACGTTGCTAAACACGGCCCGCCCCAGACTTGTAGACTCCACCCTGCGCTGCAGCTCCGATAAGTGTTCGCGGTCTTCGGTCAGGAGCGCTACGGCGATCCCATGCATGGCGCGGTTCTCGCTGATTTCTCTTGGTGTCTGCATGTTAGAAAGAGAAAGTACTCTCCGCCAAGTGACCTAGGTAACTAGCCGAAAGTGTCTATCCAAGACTGCGCAGTAGATGGAAGGGCAGCGATCCGCAACGCAGAAGAAAACTGACAGGCGCACAGCTGGATTACTGACTCCCTAAACCCAATCCGCACTCGTGCCAGTCATTCTAAGCCAAGCCGAGAGGATTGGAAAGGACTGAAACGTGTGCAAAGAACTAAAGTATTCCTGTAGTCGGGAGCGGAATAGTTGTTTCGCTCTATTTTTTCGCGTGAATCACGAGACAACCTCGTGGGGCGTATCCCGTGGACTGGGCGGGGCTGACGCGGCGCTCCGCTCAGGCTCAACCGGATTGTGGAGAGCTGATATCCGCCGGAAGTCGGCCGAATTGTCTTCCATTTCAGGAAGATATTCATAGTCTTTCAAGCAGACTGCCACGCCGATCTTGGTCTCTGCCGATTTGACTTCGCCCGGTGCGGCTTTCCATTTCTTATCCGAGGGCTTCACGACACGCAGAACTCGTCCCCGGCAGCGAACACGCATATTTTCACCCAGCGTGATTTCACTGGGCATTCTTAATGTGAGTTGCACTTCCGCCCCTTCGCTCACCGCCATGTCGGTGAACAAAAATGCTCCCCTGGAGCTGAGATCCTGAGTGAATCCGAGGCCTTCGACGGAAGTTGCGACGTCCAGCAACGAGACTGGAAGGTTAAACGCGAAACGTTGTCCAATGCGGCGTTCAACACTAACCGGGGGATTCGTCATGGCTGTGCCTTCCTTAGGAATCGCCGAGAAGAAAGCAAGTGCCACTGTAGCGCAGTCCGGACTCTCTGGGAAGTCAAAAAAACGCCACCGCTAGGACAATCGAAGTAGTCCAAAGCGACATCGGGAACGACTGCAAGAAAACATTGCACTATGGTCCTTAATTCAATCGATCAAACAACTCGAGACGGTATTCAAGTTATATTTGGTCTAAAGGCTGGCAATCGTCATCCAAAGAAAATCAGTGTCTGAGTCAAGGAACCCAACCGAAACGATCCCCGGAAGCACGGGCGAGGCGGCTGCCGCGCGAGGCTCGCGGTGGCAAGTCGCCCTTCGGGCCTTGCGTCATCGCAATTTTCAGCTGTTCTTCAGTGGACAACTCATCTCGCTCATCGGCACGTGGATGCAGAGTGTCGCGCAATCATGGCTGGTCTATCGCTTAACGGGTTCAGCCTTGCTGCTGGGATCGGTAGGATTCGCCAGCCAGATTCCTGTGTTTTTGTTCGCGCCGATAGGCGGAATCACGGCTGATCGCTTGAATCGGCGCCACATTGTCATTGGAACTCAGGTGGCATCGATGCTGCTGGCCTTCGTGCTGGCCGCGCTTACCCTGCTGCACCGGGTTCAGGTCTGGCAAATATTTGTGCTGGCGAGTCTGCTGGGTGTGGTGAACGCATTCGACATTCCCGGGCGACAATCGTTTCTTGTGGATATGGTGGGCAAGGACGACCTGATGAATGCCATTGCCCTGAACTCTTCCATGTTCAATGGCGCACGCGTCATCGGTCCGGCAATCGCGGGGATTTTAGTGGCGAAGATCGGCGAAGGCTGGTGCTTTTTCGCCAACGCTGTGAGCTACATCGCGGTCATTATCGGATTGGTGCTGATGAGGGTTCAGAGCCCCAGTAGGGCCTCGATGGCATCGCCGCTGGAACACATGATGGAGGGATTCCGTTTTGTGAACCGCACTGCGCCGATTCGTGCACTCCTGATGCTGCTCGGTCTGGTGAGTCTGGTGGGGATGCCATATGTGGTGTTGATGCCGATTTTTGCCGACAAGATTTTGCACGGTGGCGCGCGAGGATTGGGCATCCTCATGGGCGCGACCGGAGTGGGAGCCCTGTTGGGAGCGCTTACGCTCGCGTTCCGCGAAGGGGTGAAGGGTTTGGGCCGTTTGGTGGCGCTGTGCTGCGCAGGCTTTGGATTAAGTCTGGTCGTGTTTTCGCTGTCGCACAGCTTCTGGATTTCTGTGATCCTGCTGTTGCCCGTAGGCTATGCAATGATGCTGCAGATGGCTTGTTCGAACACGCTGATCCAGGTAATGGTCCCAGACGCGCTGCGCGGGCGGGTGATGGCCGTGTATTCCATGATGTTCATGGGAATGGCTCCGATTGGCGCGCTGTTTGGCGGTGCCCTGGCCGACCGCTTAGGAGCCCAGGTTACCGTGGCGATGGGAGGTACGGCGTCGATAGCGGGCGCATGCTGGTTCTGGTGGCAACTCCCGAAGATTCGCGTGGAAGCGCGGCGCTTGATTGTAGCTCAGGCGATTGCTGGCGGTGAGCCGTCAGAGATGACCGCGCAGGCCGTCGAAGATTAAGTTCATCCATTCAAAATTTTCATCTGCCGCATTCCTACCGACGGGCCCTGCAGCCCACGCGTATATTCCTTGAACAACCGCCGAGAATCGTGATATATCCGCGTACTATCTCTTGGCGTAGTCGTGCCGCCCGTCGGTCCGCCATTTCGATCGGGCGAGTGAGCCACAGACAATCGTTCAACTGGAGGACAAGATGAGTTCATTTCGGGAGATGATGGCATCGGGTCTTTTCATGGCGGTTCTCACTGGGACGATGTTTGCGCAAGGCGGAGCCACAGGCGCCATCGGTGGCGTGGTGCAAGACGCAACGGGCGCCATCATTGCGAACGCTAAGGTCAGCGTAACGAGCGAGGCCACGGGGGAGGTGGTACGCCAGATAACCACCGATGCGTCCGGCTCATTCGTGGCTACGCTTTTGCCTGTGGGCACTTATACGGTGGAAGTGAAGGTGGCGGGTTTTCCTGACACTAAGTTTGCCGGCATCGTAGTGCGCATCACGGAAACGACGCGCATGACGGCGATCATGAAAGTGGGCGTGGTATCGGCCGTGGTGGAAGTCCAATCCCAGGTGGAACAGGTGGATACTACGGACGCAACCACTGGTCAATCGCTGGGTGCCCAGACAATTACGGATCTTCCACTGGCGACGCGAAACTTTCAGCAATTGCTGACGCTCTCTGCTGGCGCTTCTTCGGATTTGAACGGCGCCGCACAGCTTGGCCGCGGCCAGGTTTACATGCACGTGAACGGTGGCAGAGAGGACAATAACAATTACCTGATCGATGGCATTACTGTGGCGGATTATGCCTTCGGCGAATTGACCTACACGCCGCTGCCCAGTCCGGATGCGATCCAGGAATTCAAAGTCAGCACCAGTCTTTACGATGCGACCCAGGGACGTAACGGCGGGGGGAATATCAACGCCAGCCTCAAGAGTGGAACCAATCACTACCACGGAGATCTGTGGGAATATTTCCGCAATACCGTGCTGGACGCGAACGATTACTTTCTAGGTAAGGTAGTCGTTAAGCAAAATATTTTCGGAGGCGACATCGGCGGCCCGATCGGGCCCGGAGCCAAGCTTGGCTTCTTCTATTTCAACCTTCAGGGTACGCGGCAGCGCAGCGGGGATTCGCCGGGGACTTACATTAACACCAGCATTCCCTACGTTCCCCTGGTCGACCGGCAATCGGCCAGCGCGATGGCGGCGGATTGCGGAGTGACCACGACCGTCGATCCGGTCGCGTTCGACCTGCTTGCCTTCAAGAGCAATCAGTTCGGAGCCGGAGCTGGAGGTTACCTGTTTCCGCTTCCCACCAATGCGCCGACGAACACACCGTGCGGCACCGCTGTGCCCTTTCTCGTCACTCAGCCCGGCAAATTCAGCGACAACCAGTTCACCGCGAACTGGGATCGTGAATTTCGCGCTGGCAAGGATCGCATTTCCGAGCGCTTCTTCTGGTCCAACTCCACTACCTTTCAGCCTTTCGGAGCCGATTCCTACGGTATTCAAACTGGTGGGCAGCCGGGCACGAACAACCTGAACTTCCCGTTGGATATCCCCCTGCACAGCCGGTTCGGCAGCGTCACCGAAACCCACATTTTCACCAATACCCTGATCAACGAATTCCGCTTCGGCGTCAACATTATCAGCGACAGGCTGAATAACCAGCCGCCCGTGACCAATGCGCAAGTTGGCATCAACCTGCCGACGTCCGTCGGCGTAAACGGCCAATCCGGCGATCCCAATATCTACCGGCTTCAGTTTGACACCTTCGGTTTTGGCGCCTATCCCACTCAGCTGCAATCCGCACTGTCCGACAACTACACCTGGGTCGACACCGTGAGCTGGACGCACGGACCGCACCAATTGCGCTTCGGCGGGGAGATCGACCGCGTGGCCATGCGCCGCAGCCTGCCGATTGCCGACAATGGGCTAATATTTTTCGTCTCCGGTGCGACCGCATATGGCTCGGACTTCCAGAGCTTTCTGGCGGGTGCGCCACTTCTGGGCGAGGGCGGTGGCGGGCTCGGGAATCACGATTACCGGATTCCCGGCTACGCGTGGTTCGCGCAGGACGATTATCGTGCGAGCAAGACGCTCACTCTTAACCTCGGTTTCCGCAACGAATTTCTCGGCGCGCCTTACGACACGCTTTGCCACACGGGCAACACCGATCCCAGCCTGGCGATATCGACCGGGCAGCCTTATATCTACCCAAAGTGCATCAGTAAGTTCGGCCTCTCCGGAATCACCGGAACGCTGAATCCCGCTGGCCTCAACAACGAGTACGCGACCGTCTGGGAGCCGCGTATTGGTTTTGCCTACGACGTTGCCGGGCATCACACCACGTCGATTCGCGGCGGCTATGGGATTTACAGCGTCCGCGAAGACCTTGGCGCCGTCGACAACCTCGCCATCGTTCCTCCGACCTATCCTTTTCTCGTAGGGTTCCTGCCCGGGGCACACAGCCTGACGAACTTGTTTGCCTCGAGCGCCGCCTTCCCCAACGGCGTCCCCGCGCTGGGCGCCAATCCAACTCAAACTTATGTGCCCACCGCCGCGATTCTGCAGAACGTGAACACTACCGCGGGCACTCCCTGCACATTGGCGAATCTAACTCCCGGCGTGGGGACGGCATGCGGCGGGACCTTCAGCGGCAACGTGAATGGCCTGATTCAACTCGCTGTACCGCTGCACTGGGTTGTGGGAACTACGCAACAGTGGAACTTCACCATTCAGCGTGAGCTGGGGCGGGACTGGTTTATGGAACTCGGCTATGTCGGTACAAAAGGCAGCCGCTTGCGTTCTACCTATGATCCCGATGAGGCTACGCTGGCCACCGCGCAGAATCCGGTCGTCGTTCCCGGGCAAGGCTGCGCCAATATACAAGCCCAGGGGTTTTCCTGCACAATTAACGATACCACCACGGAGAATGCTTCTCTCCGTGCGCCTTACATCGGTATCGCTCCCGGAGACTTCGAGGACTTCGCGCCCAACTCCGATTCGCACTACAGCGCGCTGCAGGCTACCTTGGCCCACCACTTCGGCCATGGGCTTTATTTTCAGAGCGCCTACACCTGGGCGAAATCCATTGATGACGTCTCTACGGCTTCCGTGGCCTTCCTGACCCGGGTGAACGACCAAAACGACGCACGCGCTTCCCGCGGCCTTTCGGACTTCGACCGGCGGCAGCGCTTCGTGACCAGTGCGGTTTATCAGTTGCCCTTCTTCGCCAACTCGAGTGGCGCTACAAAAGCGGCGCTCGGTGGCTGGGAGGCTAGCGGCGTAATCGTCCTGCAAACGGGAGCCCCGATCACGGTTTACGATCCTGCGGGGGGCACAGCTTACGCGCTGGCGAGCACACCCTCGTCCACCGCGACGTTCACTCCGGGCTTCGGCTGCGCTAATGCGCCCAGCCACGGCAGCCCGGAAGCGCGTTTAGCCAACTGGGTGAACCCTGCGGCGTACACTCCCGATCCATTGGCCCCAACGCTTTCCAACGGCTCGCCAAGTGACGCGACGGTCTACGGCGACACGCCGCGCAACTGCATCATTGGCCCGCCGCAGAAGAATGTGGATTTCACGTTGGATAAGACGTTCAAGCTCGGCGAACGACAGAATGTGCGGTTCCGCGCCGATTTCTTTAACCTGTTCAATCATCCGTCATTCCAGATTCCAGCCTTGGCAGCAGTCTCGTCAGCTGGCGGATCGGCGCCGATCACCTCAACCGTGGGAACGCCGCGGCTGATTCAGTTCTCGTTGAAATATGGGTTCTAAGCTCTGATCGGGTGAGTTACTCGTAGGCTTGCGGCGGCAGACCGGTAATGCGGATGCCGCCGTGGCCTTTGTGGCGGATGTTCAAGCCGATGAGCAATGCGGTGATCTGCTCGAGGATTCGTGCGTTCTCCAGTTTGCCGCCGTCAAGAGCACGCACGCCGGGAATCCTGGCTGCGAGCGAGCGCGTGAGCTGGAGCGCGTTCGGATCGTCGCTGCACACGATTACATCGCACTCGAGCGGGTCGTCTCCGTTGAGCATATCCGCGGACAGATTGTGGAACGCCGCGGCCACGCTCACTCCCTTAGGGACAAGTTCCGCGGCTTGCTGTGCGGCTGATCCTTGCCAGACTCCAAGCGTGCGTGAAGCGCGTCCGCCCACCGACGCGGCAAGCGCGACGGTGGCATCGATCAGAATGCTGCCGGGGCGGATCGCCGGCTTGAGTTGTTTGAGCAGCGCGGCTTGGCCTTCAAACGGTACTGTCAGGATAAGAATCTCCGCAGCCGCACAAGCGGCGCTATTCTCCATGCCAGAGACTCTTGTCTGGCTTCCAGCTTTCTGTTTGATTTTGTCGGCTGCTTCCTGTGCACGCTGAGCGTCGCGAGATCCGATGAGGATTGTTTCTCCGGCGCGCGCCCAACGCAGCCCTAGACCCATGCCAGCGGGTCCCGTTCCGCCCAGGACGGCGATGGGTCGCGAGGCTTCACTCATGCAAATTCCGGCTCCAGTATTTCTTCCGCCGTGAACTCATCCAAAGGCAACTTGATGTTGATGCGGGTGTACGTCGTGTTGCGCTCGGCGGGGATGAGTCCGCTCTCCAGAATGAGCGACTGAAAGTCTTCCGGGCTGGTGTATTGGCCGGCAGTCGCTCCGGCTTCGCGCGAAATATTTTCTTCCATCAGCGTGCCGCCGTAGTCGTTCGCGCCGGCGTGCAGGCAGAGCTGCGAAAGACGGCGGTTCAGCTTCACCCACGAAACCTGGATATTGTTGATCGAACCAGCCAGCAACAATCGTGCGAGGGCATGAACTTTGAGATGCTCGGCCAGTGTGGGCCCGCTGCGAGCCAGGCCCTGATGAAACAGCAACGTGTTCTGGTGAACAAATCCTAGCGGAACGAATTCGGTAAAGCCGCCAGTCTCCCGTTGAATGTCGCGCAGCAAGAGCATCTGGCGCACCCAGTGCTCGGGCGTTTCCGTATGTCCGTACATCATCGTCGAAGTGGATCGGATCCCGCGGCGGTGAGCCGTGCGAATGACCTCGATCCATTGAGCGGTGGTGAGCTTGTTGGCCGACAGAATATGGCGGATCTCGTCATCGAGAATTTCGGCGGCGGTGCCGGGTAGCGTCCCCAGGCCGTTATCGCGCAACATTGAGAGATAATCCGCCAGGGGCATGCCAGTGAGTTCGACGCCGTAGACGATCTCCATCGGCGAGAAGGCGTGGATGTGCATTCCTGGGATCGCGCTCTTCACCGCGCGCAGAATATCGCGATAGTAAAACGGAGGTAGGCCGTGCGGCAGTCCGCCCTGTATGCAGACTTCCGTGGCGCCGAGTTGTGAGGCCTCGATGGCTTTTTGCCCGACCTCTTCCGGGCTCAAGAAGTACGTGTCAGACTCGCGTGGGCCGCGGCTGAAGGCGCAGAACTTGCATCCGACAAAACAAATGTTGGTGAAATTAATATTACGATTCACGACGTACGTGACGATATTGCCGGAGAGTTCGGCCCGGAGCAAGTTGGCTACCGCAAGCAGGCCGAGCAGATCGTCGCCTTCAGCGTGAGCCAACTCGTATGCCTCTTCCCATGCGACGGCGCCACCGTTTTGAGTCTCGAGAATTTTCTCCAGCGCGCAGCGAATACCCGGCGCAACTCGGGAAGCAATGTCAGACCAATCGAGTGCAGGAAAATTTTCCAGTTCCACGGGCGAAAGTTGGCGGGCCAAGGGTGCCTCCAAATCTGCTGGTATTCCAAATTACTACCAGAGGCTCCTCTTTGGCGAGGCCCTAGCGGAATAAGTCGCTGGTTGCGGGGCGAATCAAGTCGCTTGTAGTTCCCTGTGCTTTTTCGTATGAGAATCCGCGAACGATACAGGCCGGAGTTCGTTTGAGCTTGCCGCAGACTAGCCCAGCTGCGGCGGCAAGTTCGTCGGCGACCGCTTCCAGGCTGGCGTGCAGCGTGTATCCATGCGGATCGCGGAGTCCACGATCATCGCGCAGAGCCTTCATCCCGGCGATGCCAATGCAGAAATCGACGAGCCCTTCACGCCAGGGACGGCCGAAGGAATCCGTGACGAGAACAGGAATCGTGAGGTTGGTGCGCTTCTTCAATGCGAGATGAAGTTCGCGGGCGGACCGGTCGGGATCGGTTGGCAGGAGCAGAGCATGACGTCCACCGTCCACATTGGAGACATCCACTCCGCTGTTTGCGCAGATGAATCCGTGGCGCGTCTCGGTTATGAGTACGCCGTTCTTACGCCGAATGACGGCGCGGCTTTCGCGCAGAGCAAGCTCGATGACGCGGGCATCGAGGTTGTATTTCTTGGCCCACGCTACGCATTGGGCAGAAGGTTTGATCGTCGTCAAGTCGATGATGCATCCTTCCGACTTTGAAACGATTTTATGTTTGACGACGAGAATGTCACCCGCCTCGAATACAATCCGCTGTCGCTTCAACGCTTGCAGCAATTCCTCGGCGAGCGAATCGCCGGCTTTGATTTCTTTAGCTAGAACAATCGGGATCAGACGGAGCTCGGCAGGGAGTGGTTTCGAGGTGCGTTTCTTGCCGCGCACAGCAGCCGGTTTGCGAGCTGGACGACGAGCCCGGCTCACAGACCCTCTGTACCGGTGGCCGGAAAACTGTTCTCGAGCCCCCACCGTCGAAGCAGTTTTTGCGTGCGGGTTTCGCCGGGATGAGCGAGAAGTTGGCGCAAGTCCGCTGGATTGTCGACATCGACCGCGATGCCTGGCAGTTGCAACACGATACAGGGTTTGCCGGTGGCTTTGCCCGCGGCGAGGTGGGGCCTGAAGCTGTCGTTGCCGAAGCGCAGAGGGAACAGGTTCGCGGGTCGGCGAAAGGCAGCGTTGGTTCCGCGTCCGTCGTAGGCAGGAGCCAGCACTGACCCTTCGACGGGAGCATGCGTCAAAGTCTGCTCGATCTCGCTGGCCTGAATGAGCGGGATATCGGCCGGGATGACGAGTGTGCTGTCGACGCCGCGCGCCACGCAAAGCTGCGTCGCCATCTCGATGGCGCCGGTTTCGCCTGGGTTCGCGAGGTCAGGAATAATTTCGAAATCGTATTGCCGCGCCAGTTCAATGGCGAACGGGTCGCTGGTCACCAGCGCGCAGGCTGGTCTTCCGGACCAAGCGGCAAGAGCTCCAACAACATCATGCAGCATTGTCCGCGCCAGCTCGGTTCTCGCGGGCTGGTCCAGCACTGAAGCAAGCCGCTGCTTAGCCGCCGAAAGATTCTTTACCGGGATCAGGATCACGGCTGCTCGGAGCCGGCGCGGGCTGCTGCCTCGCCAGAAACGGATTTGTCGGCAAGCAGTCCGCTTATCGTGTGGGACAGAACGGCTCTCGCGAGCGCGATTTTGTCTTCGGCATTGCGCATAACGGATTGCGTGCACTGCACCCGCAATCCATTTCCGCGAAGAGCTTCCGCGGCACGGGCGTCGCGCGTGTCGCAAATGAGGAGATCGAGAAAATCTTCGTAGGCCTTGGCGATTCCTGCGATCGAACAAGGGAGGCCTTGCGCGGTCATCAGAATGCCTGCGGGTCCGGCAACCGGCGCGTTACCCACGATCGGGCTCACAGCCGCAACTTTGCCGCGGGCGCGAACCAGCGCATCGCGAACTCCCGGCACCGCCAGAATCGGCCCGATGCTCGTAATCGGATTGCTGGGAGCGATGAGTACGGCGTCGGCTGAAGTAATGGCCTCGATGACTCCCGGCGCGGGCTCAGCGTCGGAGGCGCCGGCGAATCGCACCGACTTCACGGGATCCTGATACCAGCGCTGCACGAAGTATTCTTCGAAACTCAACTCGCCGGACGGCGTATCAACGCGCGTTTCAACGCGCGAATCGCTCATCGGCAAAATGTGCGCTTTTACACCGAGCTTGTCACAAATCGTCGTGGTGGCCTCGGAGAGCGTTTTACCCTCCGCCAAAAGTCGGGAACGTAGTAGGTGAACTGCGAGATCGCGGTCGCCAGTGTGGAACCACGTGGGCTCGCCAAGTTGCCCCATGGCTTGCAGGCAAAGAAAAGTATCGCCTTTCACGCCCCAGCCCCGTTCGCGGCTTAGCAGGCCGGAGAGCACATAAGTGATGGAATCAATATCGGGCGAAACGTAGAGGCCCCACCACAGCAAGTCATCGCCGGTGTTGACGATCAACGTGATTTCTTCCGGCGGAATCACCTGGCGCAAACCGTCGACAAACTTGGCGCCGCCTGTGCCGCCGGTGAGTACACAGATCATGCGGCCCTCTCTTCTCTAGCCAGGCCTTCCCGGTCGCGGGCGGCTTCAAGTTTTTGCGCGAGCAATCCAGATTTTGGCAATCCTGGTTTCGACATGACGGCTGGCAGAAACTCGGGATACACGGGCAAGCGCTGCCGCAGCTGAAATCCCTTGCCCTCGGTGCGCAGGCGAAGTTGTTCCAGATGAGGCCAGGGCTTCTCGGGATTGATGTAGTCGGGCGTCAGCGGCGAAATTCCTCCCCAGTCGTTGATGCCAGCATCCAGCAACTCCTCATAATACGGCGCATTCAGGTTGGGAGGCGCTTGAATATTGACGTTGGGCATTAACAATCGAGTTACTGCCACGGTGCGCAGCATCTCACCTTGGGTGGGCTCGGGTACTTTGGCCATTGGAATGTTTGGCTTGGCACGGAAGTTCTGGACGATGACTTCCTGAATGTGGCCGTAGCGCTCATGCAGATCCCGGATTGCGAGCACTGTCTCGACGCGGTCTTCAGGCGATTCACCGATGCCGATCAACAGGCCCGTAGTAAACGGAACCCGCTGCTTACCGGCCTCTTCGATGGTCCGCAAACGTTTGGCTGGAACTTTGTCGGGAGCATTGTCGTGGGCTGCACCGGGCGCCAGGAGCGCACTGTTTGTGGTTTCGAGCATGAGGCCCATGCTGGGCGAGACCGCGGCCAGACGGGCGATCCATTTGGCGCTCAGCAGGCCGGGATTGGGATGAGGCAGCAAACTGGTCTCGCGCAGCACGAGTTCACACATGGCTTCGAGATAGTGCAGCGTGGATTTGTATCCCAAATACCGCAGAGTTTTGCGCATCTCGGGAAAGATCAGTTCCGGCTTATCGCCCAGGCTAAAAAGAGCTTCGGTGCATCCCAGCTTTTCTCCGGCGCGGGCAATGGCGAGAACCTCTTCCGGGGTCATCGTTTGAGCGCCGGGATCGCCGGCATCGCGGCGGAAGGTGCAGTAGCCGCAGTAGTCGCGGCAGAGATTGGTCAGTGGCAGAAAAACCTTTCGCGAATAGGTGATGACGCCGGGTTTGAAGTGTTCTTTGACGGCGCGGGCGGCGGCGAGCAACGCAGGAAGATCACCGTCACTGCAGCGGATCAGGCGCAGGGCGAGTTCGCGGGAGATAGGCTCGCCGTGGCGCGGGCTATCCAAGTCTGCCGCACGCGATAAACCCTGTTCTGGAACAGCCGTCCTGATAGCGATCTGAGTGGCCATCCTGGATTCCGCAAGCTTGTTGATGCACTGAATCATACAACAGCGGTCAGCGGCCACTGACCGTCAATAGAAACCTGCTCGTCGGCTGAACACTGACCTCCCGCTCGGGCGCGGGCCAATGAGTGCTATCGCGAAGTTTCAACAGTTACAAGCTCGTTACTGAATGGCGATCTTTCGGCGTCCGCATTTCCAAAGGTATAGACACTCGGCAGAACGATATCTTGAGTGTTCTTGTGCCCAAGCCAAGGTGCAGGCGTCTGGGCATACGCACGTGAGTGGACCCGACACCAGGATGTGGTCCTCCGACTGAGACACTTGGGACGTAGGAGCTTTGTAGGCTGTTGAACCGGGTTTCTCCGAACAACAACATGGGTCGGGGTCCACGTCTCGTGACGGTTTGAAGGAGTAAGTAAAAGTACGACTCACATCCAACTCACCACACCCTTTGCACTCGAATTGTGACTGTTTCGCGCTATCTAAAGCTGCCTGCACCAACAACGGAGGTCCATCAATCGGTGTAACTGAGCCGATGCTTCCATCCGGATGAACGGAGACTTTGAGGTGGACATCTCCGGCAATGAGGGCCTGTCGTGCGAGGGGCGGATACACCGGTGGAAACAACTTGTTCAAAACAACCTGCGGTTTGACCTCTTCAGTGTTGGTTATACCTTGTGCCATAAGGTCACGAGAGCACATCGGCAACCCCATAACGCTCGCAAGGACTAGCGCGACACCAACCCTGAGGGACTCGACATCCATGGGAACATTATAGGACCGCAAAAGCCAACTGTCGTAAACAGGCGATTGCGCTCACTGACCCCGGCTGTCCACTGCCGTGCTAATGTAGGCAGTCGCGCCACCAAAACCCAGGCACAGCATGAGCCTCAGTGCACTCGAATTTCGCAGAGC
>DATEQW010000057.1:0-14594 GCA_035272245.1 Candidatus Sulfotelmatobacter sp.
ATTTTCAGGCGCGCAGGCAATTTTTCGTAGATTCCGCCAAAACCGCCGTTGGAGAGAATTGCAACCACATCGCCGCTGCGCATTTCCGGGGCAATGCTGGCGACGATTTCATCCGTGTTGCTGATCAAGCGCGCGCGCCTGCCATGCTTCTGGATGTCAGCAGCCAGTGCTGGCAATTCCAGTCGCTCATTCTCCGGCACCGCCTCGGAACGGAAGACTCCCGCGACGATTATTTCGTCGGCCACGGCGAGACTTCGCGCCAAATCACCTTGCAGGACGCGCCGGCGTAGCGTGTTCGAGCGCGGCTCCAGAATTGCCCACAAACGCGCGCCCGCATAACGCGCCCGCAATGCTTTCAGCGTTCCGGCGATGGCCGTGGGATGATGTGCGAAGTCATCAATAATCGTGATGCCGTTTACCTGCGCCTTCACCTCCAAGCGCCGCTTCACACTCTTAAAGGTTTTCAGTGCAGCCGCAATTTCGTTCTTCGAGATGCCGTAGGCCGCAGCCAAAGCTGCCGCCGCGGTTGCGTTCCACACGTTGTATTCACCAGCCAGCGGGAATTCGAGATCTGCCCAGGGGCGGCCCTCATGCGACACGGTCCAGGAAGTTTTGCCTACGCCGAGCACAAGAGTCGAGATCTTCCAGTCCGCTTTCGCGCCGGATCCATAACGTTCCACTGGGCTGAACGCCTTGCTCAGGCAGCGTTCGAGGCTCGCGCTCTCCGCGGCATCGCCCACGCTCCCATCGAAGGCGATGATCCGGCCGCGACGTGGAATCAGATTCACCAGTCGCTTGAACGCAAGTTCCACGGCATCGAGATCTTTGTAAATGTCGGCATGATCAAACTCTACCGACGTGAGGATCACTGAATCAGGAAAGTAATGCAGAAACTTGGGACCCTTGTCGAAGAATGCGGTGTCGTACTCGTCGCCTTCCAGAATGAAGTGTTTGCCCTGGCCCAGATGAAAACTGGAGCCGAAGTTTTCCGCGATGCCTCCAATCAGAAATGAGGGCTGCATTCCGGCGGTGTGGAAGATCCACGCCAACATGGAGGTGGTGGTGGTCTTGCCATGGGTGCCCGCCACGACCAGAACTTCCTTGCCGCGCAGGAATTCGTCGTGCAGGAGTTGGGGCAGCGAGCAGAACGGAATGCGTTGATCGAGGATATATTCCAGTTCAGCGTTGCCCCGCGAGATCGCGTTGCCCACGACCACGAGATCGGGAGCGGGCTGCAAGTTACGCGCGTCAAACGGCTGCGCGACGGGAATCCCGAGTTCCGAGAGAAAATCAGACATGGGCGGATATGCCGCCGCGTCCGAGCCGGTCACGCGAAACCCGCGCTGCTTCAGCATTCCCGCCAGCGAGGCCATGGCGGTTCCGCAGATACCAATCAGATGTATGTGTTTGGTGTCTTCCATGTGTTCCTCGTCTAACCGTTTCCGGCGGTGGTCACGCTGGCTTCCAGAAGTCTCAGACTTACCTTACTGTTGCGCACTGTTAAGCGAGCCCGAACACCGATCGGTAGCGTGATATTTCCTGCCGTCACATGTCCCGAACGAACTCCGTAGGCCACCGGAACTCCCAGTGGTCCAACGATCCGCTGAATTACATCTTGCAGCGTATAGCCTTGGTTCGCAGTTTGTAGGCAGTCGCGCATTTCACCGAAAACAATACCGCGGACGCCCTCGAACTTCCCTGCGAGTTTCAACTGCATCAGCATACGGTCGATCTGGTAAGGCTTGGCCGCCACATCTTCCATAAAAAGGATCGTACCTAAGGTCTTGATTTCGTAGGGAGTGCCGAGTGACGCCGCTAGAATTGACAGGCAGCCGCCGTAAAGAACGCCTTCGGCAGTGCCTTCCACTAATCCAGTCGCTCCAGAACCCGTGCCCAGATTGGGTTCCCAAGGCGCCGTGCCGGCAACTGCTGCCTGCCAGGAAGGCATATCGACACCATCGTTATGCGCCCAATCTTTCGCGGCCATAGGTCCGTGAAAAGTGATGAAGCCCCCTGCATCGCAAAAATATGTGAGCAGGGCTGTGATGTCGCTATAACCCACAAAAATCTTCGGGTGCGCCTTGATCTTTTCCAGGTCCAAAGCTTGCAGCAGATAGTTCGCCCCGTAGCCTCCGCGCGCGCACACAATCGCCTTCACATCCTCGCGAATAAACATTGCTTCGAGCTCACGTGCTCGACGATCGACGGATCCGGCAAAGTAGAGATCCTGATCCAAGACAGAGTCGAAATAAAATGGCCGGTAGCCTGCCCGGCGAAGGGCGTCGCATCCGGCTTCCAGATCGGCGTGCTTGATATTACTGGCCGGCGCGACAATACCGACGGCGTCTCCTGCAACAAGGACTGGCGGCTTGACGCCCGAAATTGGCAATGAGGACATGCAATTCAGAAGCAGCTTGCGGATACAGTGCCGTTCAACGCAGAGCGATATAAGAACTTAATCCCTGCGTTCGTCTGCGAGGGTAGCCCATCAATTCATAAAGAATTCGCCGCGACACACTAACCGCGCTGTGCCGCGAAGGAATACCGTTGCGCCTTCATGGCGTACCGTCTGTGTACCGCCGGGAGCATGCACCCGAACTGGAGATTCCGTTTTGCCCGCAGCGATCGCAGCTACAGCGGACGCGCAGGAGCCGGTTCCGGACGATTGGGTTTCTCCCACCCCGCGCTCGAAAAAGCGTACGGTCACATCGTGCTTTCCATCGACCACAACGAGTTCGACGTTCACGCCGCGCGGGAAACCGTTACTGCGCTGAATTTCCGCGGCCCTCGATTGCCAGTGTTGTTCAAATGCAGGAACGAAAACAACATAATGGGGGTTTCCCATCGAAACTGCGATGCCGGACACTTTGCCGGTGGGAAGCTTTAGGGTCATTTCCTCCGCGACCGCAGCCTTTCCCATCTCGACCTCAAACTCGTATTCGGACTCGCTTCGCCCGGTCAGCTTGCAGATCTTCAGCCCGGCCCCGGTCAAGATTGTAATTCTCTCCCTCTGTTCCGATGCACAAATGTATGCCGCCACGCACCTTGTACCGTTGCCGGAAATCTCGGCCTCGGAGCCGTCTGCGTTGATCAAACGAATCTCCAAGTCGGCCGATGCGTGCGGATACATCCATTCCACTCCGTCCGCACCCACACCCTCGTGCCGGTTGCAGATTTTCCGGGTGAGTGCCGCAATATCCGCCGGGGCCAGATCGTCCTTGAGGATTCCGGAATCGATCAACAGGAAATCGTTGCCACAGGCGCTGGCTTTCACAAAGGGAATCACCACAGGCGATAAGTTCACTCCAACTCCACCGGGCCCAGTGATGTGGCGCTGCCCAACACAGTCGAGGCCTGAAGCTCGCGCAGCAGCTCCTTCTGGTCACGATTGCACCCGTACACATCAAACTGCAACCGAACATGCTGGCCGGTGTTGCCACTCAGCACATTTTGCATCATGCGATGCCGATGCTCCAGAATGCGATTCACCTCCAGCGTGATCTCTTCCGCGCTGCTGCCGGTTACCTCGTAGGTGGTCAACAAAGTCTTCAGGTTAAAGGTCAGTTCCAGGTGGCCCAGTGAAAACAGCGCGACCAGAACCAAGCCGGTGGAAAAAATTGCCGTCAGATAGAGTCCGCCACCCGTGGCCATGCCGACTGAGGCCACCACAAATAAAGTGGAAGCCGTGGTCAAGCCAGTCGTCAGGCCGCGGGTATGGAGAATCGAGCCAGCACCGATAAAACCGATGCCGGGAATAATCTGAGCGGAAATGCGGGTGTGGTCGCCGAGGTACTTTACCGCCAGGGCATCCGAGAGAATTGTGAACAGGGCTGCGCCGAAACAGATGAACATATTGGTGCGCAGTCCGGCCGGCCGGTGTCTCAATTCCCGCTCCAAGCCGATAATGCCGCCCAACAAGGCTGCCAACACGAGCCGCGCTAACGATGTGACGACAATTCCGCTCGCCATCTCTCGGTGCAGCAAGTCGGAAATATGTTGCCAGTCCATATGTTACCAGCCCATGGATACTCTCTTTAACCGGGGAAGGCTTGCGATGGCCGGATTTTATCACCGCCAGGTGACGCCTCCGACGCGCGTAACGTTAACCGGCGTGATTACCGTAAGCTGCTGGGCGATGGCTGGGTTCCAGCTTGATTTCGACCCTGAAAGATAACTGCTGGAGGTTGTCCGGTAGTATGAATTTCGACCAGTGCTGTCAAATGCTGATCACGCGCCGCAATCCAGACGGAATCGCCCTGGAAGCCGATGACGTAATCTGCGTAGGCAGCGGGATCAGCGAGGGCATGCTCCCACAAGCCTTCCGGATCAGACGGGCGCATCCATACGCGATGATTGCCTTCATTAATGGTATGTCGCAGCGGAATCCCGGCTTGCTCAAGCGCGCCGACGTGCTCGCCCAGATACACGAGGAGCGTGGAATTTGAGGGAAAGTTCTTGATCCACTCCCCGAGTTGGCGATCGAGTGCGGCGCGGGCTTTCATGTTGACCTCAGCTTCGCGATAGCAGATGGGATCGGCGCGCCAGATTGCGGCATAGCTCGATACCGCCAACAATAAAATTCCCAGCACGGTTGCAGCAATCGGCCAGCGGAGCTGCGAAGGTTTGAGGCTGGGAAGCTTCATTGCGGATTGGACCAGAAAAGAGATTCCCATGGGGACGAATACAGCGAACGCAGGAAGCAACTGCAATCCATAGCGCACGTTGTAGATGGAAAACGGCCACCAAGGCGGCACAAAAATCGGCACACTGCCGTAGGCTACGGAGAGCGCGTAGAAAGGCAGTGGAAGCCAAAGGAAGAGTGCGGCGCGGGTGCGACGACTCAATAGTGCTGCCAAACTTCCCAGCAAAGCCAGAGCGAGCCATAGGCGTCCCATCCAGCTTGATTCGCCGACGTCCAGTTCGGCAGCCTTAAGGAAGTACGATCCCGCCGCCAACAGATTCCCCTTCGCCGGATTCACGGTTGCGGTTTTCTGCTCGATGGCTTTCGCCGAGTAGGGGCCGTTGGCGAACTCGAGTGGATTCCGGTAGACGGCCGCGTTGTAGGCGAGCCAGAGAACGGGCGCTGCGGCCGCAATCAAAACAAACTTCAGGATTGCGGTTCGCGAGGGCGAAGAGGCGGCTTCGGCCGCGGGATCGTTCTTGGATTCCTTGCGAAGGTGGAAAGCTATTGCGGCGAGCACCAGCACTCCCGCCAGAAACCATCCGTCATAGCGGGTTAAACACGCGGCCGCGAGACACAGCCCGCACCGGGTGAGCGCTTTCGGGTTTCCGCAAACAAATTCTGCGAAAAACGCTACCGCCCAGATAAAGAAAGCCAGATACAGCGCCTCGCCCATCGCCGTAGCTTGCATGAAAATCAAATTCGGATTGGCGACGTACAGAATCGCCGCGGCCCATGCACCCAACTTCGCCGCGTACTGTCCCTCTCCGTCAGACCCGAGCACCGTCCGTACCAGACGGAATATTCCGATCACGCTCAAGGCAAACGCGGCCATGGATGGCATCGAACCGCCCGCTCCGCTTTGCCACATCTGCTTCGACACAATGAAAGGGAGGATCAGCAGATGCGGAAGGGGTAGCCAGACGGTGCCTAACTGCAACAGTCCGGGAGTTCTCGAGTCAAACACGCGGCGCGCGATGTTGATGTGAGCCACGGCATCGCCGTACAGGAGCAGATCCCCGTGACGGTAATAGTAGAAAAAAGAAAATACCGAGACGAAGATGGCGAGCCACAACAACCGGACGATCTCGATTTCGGCTTGGGCCTTCGCGGGCGGAGATTTCGGCTTCATTCGAGGTGGGTAAGCTCGCGAAAAATCTGAAAGCGGGCGTCGATTTCGTCGCGAGTAAGTGACTGGAGACGCTCGGTGCCAAAACTCTCCACGGCGAACGAGCCCATCACCCCGCCGTAGAACAGCGCCCGTTTCAGCACTTCGCGATTCAACTCGGGTTGCGACGCCACATAGCCCATGAAACCTCCGGCAAAGGAATCACCTGCGCCCGTTGGATCCTTCACTTCATCGAGCGGCAGGGTTGGCGCCCGAAATGGATGACGACCAATTCCAAACGCGCCCTCGCGAAAGAAAATTGTGGCACCGTATTCGCCGTGCTTGATCACTAAGGCCTGCGGGCCCATGCACAGGACCTTCTGCGCAGCACGTGGCAGGTTTGGTTCCTGCGCCAACATCTTGGTCTCGGTATCGTTGATCAGCAGAACATTCACCAGCTTCAAAGTCTCGGCCAGTTCCTGACGCGCACCCTTGATCCAGTAATTCATGGTGTCGCATCCGGTGAGCCGCACACCATTCATTCGTCGCCGGACGTTAGCCTGCAAGGTGGGTTGAATGTTGGCCAGAAAAAGAAACTCGGTGTCCTCATACTCTTTCGGAATCTGAGGATGGAATTTCTCAAATACGTTCAGATCGGTGAAGGTTGTCTTGGCTTCATTGAGGTTGTCGGCATAGGATCCACCCCAGCGAAACGTTTTACCAGCGGCGCGCTCGATGCCGCGCGTGTCCACGCCACGCTTCTTCAGAACATTCTCATGCTCCGCGGCAAAATCGTCGCCCACCACCGCGACCATGCGCACTTGAGTGAAGTAGCTGGCGGCCAGCGAGAAATAAGTTGCCGCGCCGCCTAGAATGCCCTTCACGCTACCCGAAGGCGAGGCGATGTCATCAAACGCCACCGATCCCACAACGACAATGCTCATTCGCGAACCTCGTCTCCCCTTTTGTCTTACGCCAGTGTTGCTACTTTGCCTTCAAGTACTTTCCCAGAATGAGCTTCAATTTCTTACGCGTCGCTGCTGGAATCTTTTTGTGATCGGTCAAGATGGCGTGAGCCAACGCGGAACCGCACTTGCATGATCGCTCTTTTGGCATTGCCGCTACAGTTTCGCGCACGACTTTGGCCGCGTTCTCCGCGTTCTTCACCAGCACCGCAAGGATCTGATCAACGGTGACGGAATCGTGATGCGGATGCCAGCAGTCGTAGTCCGTGACCATCGCTACGGTGACATAACAAATCTCGGCCTCGCGAGCCAGCTTCGCCTCCTGCAGGTTGGTCATGCCAATCACGTCCATGCCCAAGCCGCGATATACATTCGATTCGGCTTTGGTGGAAAACTGCGGACCTTCCATGCATAGATATGTGCCGCCGTGCCCGCCTGTGACGCCGACCTTTTCGCATGCGGATTCGACTACCCCTGCAAGTTGTCCGCATACGGGATCGGCAAATGCGATGTGCGCGACCACTCCACCGCCGAAAAAAGTATCCACGCGATGGCGCGTGCGATCGAAAAACTGATCGGGAATTACAAAGTCCTGCGGCTTGTGTTCTTCCTTCAACGAGCCTACGGCGGAAACGGAAACGATTCTCTCCACACCCAGCTGTTTGAAGCCGTGAATGTTCGCCCGGAAATTTAATTCGCTCGGAGAAATACGGTGGCCGCGTCCGTGCCGGGCCAGAAACGCGACCTTGCGGCCCTCCAGCATGCCGCAGATATAAGCGTCGGAAGGCGCGCCAAATGGTGTTTTCACGCGCACTTCTTTCACTTTGCTCAACCCTGGCATGGAATACAGACCGCTGCCGCCAATGATTCCGATCTCCGCCTGTGCCACCCATCCTCCCAAAGTCCGCACGTCCACAGAAATCCTTCGCGGGTACGGACCAAACTCGCGATTATACCAAGTCAACGCACGCGAACTGCTCAGGGCGATCCCGACCCGTTACAATCCTTTTCATGTTCATGCGATTTCCTAAAGTCCTTATCGTGTTGGCAGCGCTAATGTCCATCGCTTCGGCGCAAACGGCCGCGAAGAATGAAGTCGCGCCAAAATTCGTCACCGTTCCCATAACGCTTGATCAGAACCGAGTCATCATCGATGTCTATTTACCTTTGCCCGATGGAACGACCAAGCGCGTCCGCGGGTGGGTCGACACGGGCGACTCTGAACTGTGGATGAGCCAGCGGGTCGCCGGTTGGATGGGACTCGGCGTAAGTTGCGACGGCCAAATGTGCTCCGGCACGGCGACGGCGACACCGAAGGTTGTTTCACTCGAAATCACGATCGGCGGGATGAAGATTTTCTTATCCGCGATGGGAGCAGTGAAGGTTCCAGCCCTCAGGCCCACCATAGCCGCCGGTATGAGTGCAGAGATCAAGATTCCGTCGTCAGTGCTGCGCAACTACGATGTGCTCATCAACTTTCCCGACCGCGAATTCAGCATCGGTCAACCTGGCAGCCTGAAGTTTAAGGGAGTGAAAACGAAGATGCTGGTGAACGCGAACACCGGCTTTATCCGGATTCCGAGCAAGATTGAAAAGAAGAGCTACAACCTAGGCCTCGACGTGGGCTCGTCCATCAGCTTTCTGTCGGATGAATTATTCGAAAAGCTCGCGGCTGCTCATCCCGACTGGCCGCACATGACGGGAGCGGTGGGTCCCGCAAACGTGGGGGAACTCGGCGACGACGAACCGAAATGGAAATTGATGCGTGTGGACCGCTTGCAGTACGGACCGCTTTATTTTACTGACGTGGCTGTAGCTGAATTCGACAAGAGCTTCAGCACATTCTTTGAAAAGCAAGCGGGCGGCGCTCTTGCCGGGCTGATCGGCGCGAACGCACTGATGAACTACCGCATTGGGCTCGACTATGCCCACTCCACGGCGTATTTCGATCTCGGCAGCACTTTCAAGTTTCCTGAGTTCGATGTCGTAGGTCTGATCGTTCGCCCGGAGGAAGACACTCGATTCACGATCCTCGGGGTCGCCGATTTCGATGGGAAACCTAGCGTGCCGGAGGTTCTTGCGGGAGACCATCTGATCGCGGTGGACGGTATCCCGGTGCCCGATTCCACCATGGGACAAGTCTGGTCTCTACTCGAAGGAACTCCCGGCCAGGAACGCAAGCTGACCGTCGAGCGCAACGGCAAAGAGTTTACCGTCACCGCCAACGTGCGGCATTTCTTGGGAGAGGCGGAAGAAAAGGAATCGCAAAAAAAGTCTGGCAGAAAATAAGCTGCAATCGAGAGCCGACGATTACTTATTGAATACTTCCTTCTCGAGCGTGGTGGTGGTGGTCGCATCCAGGCTCTCGCTTACCAACACGGTATCGCCGTGCTGTTCAATCACGACCGTACCTTCTTCGGTGGTCCAAGCGTGGCGGCCCTGCAGAAGTTCGATTTTATATTTGGAATGCTGGGCAGCAGATTGGCCGGACGAAGGGTTCCCTACTTCTTCGGCCTTCTGATATCTCTTCGGTAGCGAACGCGCGTAAATGTCGGCGAACTCCGCGGCCTTCTCCGCGTCCGACCAGCGCGACACATAAAAGAGTCCGAGTGGCGCAGCCGAGTCACTCTTGGGACGCGCTGCGTAATAGTAGCCACCACGCCACTCGGGATATAGCCGCTCCGACAACTTCTTTCCCGCGTATTGCTCGATCAACACGGCTACGTCGAATTCGCCCATGGCTCCGATATCGAACTTCACGTAATCCTTGAAGTCATGTTTGAATTCCACGACCGGCATGGGTGGAATCTCCTCGCCCGAAAGGTAAGTTTCGGGCTGCATAATCTGCCGGGTGGTATGCGGAGGATTCGCCAGCACACCCTCGAAAGCCTTCTCCTTGCCGCCCTTTTCCAGCAGCTGCACTTCGAACTTTAATCCGTAGCTGTATGGGAAGGTGAGCGACTCGCGCAGGAAAATGGGAGCGTCCTTGAACACGGTCGAATCGTCGGTGCCATTGGCCATCTGCGATTCCATCGAGTCCACCAGATCCGGGGAGTCGAGGATTGAGCGGCCGACCGGCGCGAGTTCGTATTGCAGCATCACGGTCTCGGCCTGCCCTTCGACGACGGCCTCGCGAGCGTCGTCGATCTCATCATTTTCAATGTCGGCGGGAGTGGGATCCTTCCTGATTTCGCCTAAGTCTTTGTCGCCTCGCTTCATCCACTTGTCGAGACCCACGGCCTGATCCTGGAGCGCGTGCGTCAACTCATGCGCCATCACCGGCTCCTGCTCTTCCATCGGCACCCAGTCCAGGAGATTTACCGTTTTTGTCTTCGGGTCGTAATAGCCAGCCACCTGCTCGCGGAGTAACGAGACCAGAAGTTTTTCCAGGTCGAAATCGCGGGGGAGAAGGCCGAATTTTTTTAGCACGAGTTCCGAGCGCTGCAGCCGTTTCACGTCTTCGTCCTTCATGTGCTTGGTCAGATAAGATTCCACTTCGTCGCGGCTGGTTAGACGGCGTTTCACCTGTTTCTTGATCGCCAGTCCGGTCTGCTTGCTATCGAATGCCAGAATCTCATCGACGGAGTGAAACAGCTCTTCCGCCTCGTGGGGCGTGATCCTTACCTCGGGCTTTTGTGCGGCGGGCGATTGCGCGGGAGGAGCTTGGGCGGGGGAAGTTGGCGAGGGGTGGGCGCTCTTCTCTGACTGGCTCTGACTCTGATCTTGCGACCCCGGTGCGGCCTGATCCTGTGTCTGGGCTGCGGACGCACCGCTCAACCCCACCACTAGAACAACCGCAAAAAATAACCTCAGAAGCCTCGCGTCCAGCAGCTTGACGGTATTCATTAGGAACGAGTCTACCCTGTTTCCCTATAATTTCTCCAAGGACAAAACATGCCCGCAAATGCTTCCGTCAATTTATGGAGTTCCACCGGCCATGCCAGCGACTACCTGGAGCGCGCCGATTCCATTCCACACCGAAGCGAAGGCGAAGCGACGCTTCTTGAATTTATTCCTGCGAACACACGGCGGGTGCTCGATCTCGGCACCGGCGATGGCCGGCTGCTCGCGCGGGTGAAATCTGCGCTGGCCCGGGAGAGCGGGGGCGATGGCGTGGCCAAAGTGGAAGCGGTTGCCGTCGACTTTTCGCCGGCTATGCTCGAAGCGGCTACGAAGCGCTTCGCGGAGGATTCCTCCGTCACAGTCGTGACCCACAACCTCGATCACCCGCTGCCTGCGCTGGGCGAGTTCGATGCAGTTGTTTCCAGCTTTGCGATTCACCATCTGGTGCACGAGCGCAAACGCGAGCTTTACAGCGAAATCTATGGGATGCTTAATCCGGGTGGGGTTTTCTGCAATCTGGAGCATGTCGCCTCACCGACGGCGCGCCTGCACGAAGAATTCCTGCACAGCATCGGCTATACGGTCGAGAGCGAAGATCCATCAAACAAATTGTTGGATCTCGAAACCCAGTTGCGATGGCTGCGTGAGATTGGATTTATGGATGTGGATTGCCACTGGAAGTGGCGGGAGTTGGCGCTGCTGGTGGGGCGAAGGGCGTGACGTTGTGAGGCGTTGGCAATGAGTGCTAGTTGAGGAGCTTTGCCATTTCTGGAACAAGGCTACTGATCGGTCCCCGTCTGACTGCCACGTCGTAAGCCTTACACACACATTCGAAGGTGGAATCGTGGAAGGCAAAGACTAGGTGCTGCAACTGCGCGTACCTCTCAGGTTTATGACTGGGATGGACTGAGTTCATGCGCTCCAGTTTGCGTATCCAGGAGGAGCTTTCGATGCGAAATATGCCGTACGGTGCGAGACCACGCGATGCCAAAGGATGCCCGGCAAATGCCTCGTCGTTAGGCGGGCCGAACATCTGTGCGAAGCACATATTGAATTTTATGATCGCCGCTTCTTCGCGAAAATCTTGCATCCGCGCCAGTTCGGCACTTGGCATGTGCCAAATCCCCTTCTGTCTGATGTAATAAGCGAGGATGACGCTCCGCTCATGACCCAGGAGGTGGGGACGGGGCGCCCCCGTATCCGACGGTGGCAGGTCTCTTAGTTCAGTGACGCGATCCAGTTCGTCGACCTCGTACATCTGATTCTCCTCACTTACGGTTGGTACTCTCTGCGATCCACTCGCCCGCTTCCCGCGTTCCGAGTGTTCCCCCGAGGTCCTGCGTAGTCTTCTTCTGCTTTACCGCTTCCAGCACTGCCGCTTCGATCTTCTCGGCTTCGCGCGTTAGTCCTAAATGCGCGAGCATCATAGCTGCGGTCAAAATTGCGCCAAACGGATTGGCGATATTTTTCCCGGCGATCGGCGGGGCGGAGCCGTGGACGGGCTCGAACATTGATGTCTTCCCGGGATGAATATTGCCGCTGGCCGCCATGCCGAGACCACCCTGCAAGCCGGCGGCGAGGTCGGTGATGATATCGCCGAACATGTTGTTGGTCACGATCACGTCGAAGGGGCGCGGATCGCGCACCATCTGCATGCAGAGTGCATCGACGTACATGTGCTGCGCCGTGATTTGGGGATGCTCGCCGCTTACTTCTTTGAAGACGCGCTGCCAGAGGCCTCCAGCGTGGGTCATGGCATTTGATTTGTCAACCATGAGCACGCGGTCACGGGGAGAGCCGTCGAGCTTGCGATGCTCCTCGCAATATTCGAAGGCGTAGCGGATGATGCGCTCGACACCCTTGCGCGTGTTGATGTCTTCCTGAATGGCGATTTCATCTGGCGTGCCTTGTTTGAAAACGCCGCCGGCATCGGTGTAGACGCCTTCGGTGTTCTCGCGAATGACGACGAAATCCACATCCTTGGGCTCGACGCCTTTTAAGGGACACAATGCCGCGTCGAGCAGGCGGACCGGGCGCACGTTGGCGTAGAGATCCATCTTGAAGCGCATGCCGAGCAGAATTTCCTTGGCGTGGATATTGGTCTTAACGCGCGGATCGCCGAAGGCACCGGCGAGGATGGAGTCGTAATCACGCGCCAGCATCGCGAAGCCATCAGGAGGAACGGTCATGCCATCGCGGAGATAGCGGTCGGCACCCCAGTCGAATTCGCTAATCTCGACATCGGCTCCGGAGGCTTGGATTGCCTTGAGGGCTTGCGGAATGACTTCCCGGCCAATACCGTCTCCGGGAATGACGGCGATGCGCTTTTTGGGAGGCTTTTGCGGGTCCACGGCAGAGAACTTAACACAAGGCAGGTCGAATGAGTAGATTGGCGTGCGCCCGAAAGGCGATGCCCTAGCGAGGCGGGCGTGAAGCCGCCGAGTACTGAATCATGAAGGCGTTCGCTATAATCAATATTCCATGTTTTGCACACCACTCCAAGAGGCTCTTCGCGCGGCAGCGGCGAATCAAGCGATAGGAGTGCGCTCGGGCGAATATCGGGGAGCGGAGACTCCGGCTGGGTTTTCCGATCCGCTGGTGGAGTTCGAGGCGCTGCGGAATGCCTGCGGAGTTTATGATCTCGGATTCCGCGGCAGGATTTCGCTGACCGGCGGCGATCGAGCGCGCTGGGCGAACGGCATGGTCACGAATAACATTCGCGATCTGGCCTTCAGGCGGGGCGTTTACGCGTTCCTGCTGAATCCGCAAGGACGCATCCTCGGCGATATGCTGGTTTACAACGAAGGCGAGACGCTGACGGTCGAGACGGACCGTAGCCAGATCGAGAAGATCATCGCGACCTTCGATCACTTCATCATCATGGACGACGTGGAAGTTAAGAATATCAGCGAAAGCTGGACTGCTCTGGGGTTGGCAGGACCGAGGTCACGAGCCATCCTGAATGCGGCGGGCATCGAGGTTCCGGAGCTGGAGCCGTTGCAGACGCATATTGCGCGATGCAATTGCGATTGCGGATGCGTGAACTGCACCGTAGTGCGTGGCGAGGATGCGACGCAGGAATCGTATGAAATCTGGCTTGCGCCCAAGGATATTTACGTTACCTGGCAGGCTCTGGTTGCCGCGGGCGCGACGCCGGTAGGGAGCGAAGCGCTGGAGATGCAGCGGGTGGTTGCGGGCATCCCGCTTTACGGCGTGGACATTCGGGAGCGCGACCTGCCGCAGGAAACCGAACAGCTGCGGGCGCTCAACTTTAACAAAGGCTGTTATGTGGGCCAGGAAATTGTGGAGCGCATCCGGTCGCGGGGCAACGTGCATCGGAAGTTCACTGGTTTCCGGATTGAAGGCGTGGCGGCGATCGCGGCGGGCGACAAGATCAGTTCGGCTGACAAGGAAGTGGGCGAGATTACGAGCGTAGCGGTTCTGCGCGGTGCATCTGCCGAACGAACGGTTGCGCTGGGATACATACGGCGCGAAATAGGAACGCCGGGGCGCGAGGTCAAGATTGGCGAAGTCAAAGCGACTGTTGCCCAGTTGCCGCTGGAGAGCGGTGTGCTGGAAAAGTCGCAAGATGAGGTACTGCACAAAGTCTAGCGAAGAGCGCGACGGAAGACTTCGCCATATTTGAACGAAGCAGATAAGGACACACGTTATGGCTGAGAAGAGACAGGAATCAGGTTTCACAGTAACCGACCGTCGTTTGTTCACGGAGGATGGCGAGTTGCGGCAGGAAGTTCGCGAGGAAGCAGAACCGCGCAAAGCCGCAGCACCGGTGGCGCCTGCTGCCGAGGGGACGCCGCCTGCGAGCGAAGCCGCTCCCGAACTAGAGGTGCCTCCGATGCCGACTGCAGCGGAGCAACAGGCGCAGGCGGACGCTTACCGGAAATCCTCCGATGCGCTGAACTCGCGCGTGGAACTCAGCGGCCACTCCGCCAAAGAATTCGAGATGACCTTCGAGCGCTTCATGGCGTCGCTGTAT
>DATEQW010000058.1:0-5129 GCA_035272245.1 Candidatus Sulfotelmatobacter sp.
CCTGCTGTTCATGGCGTTTCTGAACGTGGTCAAAAGCGGCAATCTATTGAACGAGACGAATTTGCTGTTTGCCGCTCTGATCTTCTACGCCGGTGCGGGAGCGTTGTACTTGGGATTCGGCGTCACCGGCACCGAGTCCTATGTGAAATTCGCCTCGCTCGCTACGTCGGCTGGATTAGTCGCAAATACTGCCGCCATCGCCCATCGCTGGTATGAAGCCGGGCATCCACCATTCTCCAGCGTCTACGAAATGCTGCTCAGCTTCGTTTGGACACTGGCCGTACTCACCCTGGTGGTGGAAAAAAAGTACGGCGTCAAAGTCATCGGCACCGTCACCATGCCGGTAGCGATTGTGGGCGTGGTTCTGATGCAACTGCTGCGAACTGAAGTGCACCCGCTGGTTCCCGCGCTCCAATCCACCTGGCTGCACGTGCATGTTACGCTCGCGATGCTCGCTTATGCCACGTGTGCGCTGAGCTTCGCCCTGGCCACGATGTTCCTGATCCAGGACAAAATGAAGACAGAGACTTTCCTCGCGGTGACCAGTGCCAGTACGGTCGCGATTTATGCAGCCATCGTTCTTACCCGCTTCGAAAAGTGGGGCGGTCTGAGCCTGGTGGCCTGGAATCCGGAATCGAAGTCAGAAGTATTTCTCTCCAAGGGTGTGCGGTTGTTTGTCGATGTGCCGGATCTCGGCTGGCTCATGACGCTGGCGCTTCTGGTAGTCGTGTCTCCATTGGTCCTCTACGGAGTGGCGCGCTGGAAGAAAGACGACAGCTTCCTGACGCTCGCCAACCGTGCCGTCTTCTTAAGCATCCTGCTCCAGGTGATGGCGCTGGCCATGTTTCTGATGCGCGCCCATGATGGCCGCTACGCGTCACTCGATGCCGACGGTTTATTCCCCACCAGTCTTGCCGCGAGTCCGTTCATCCTTTCCGGCCTGGTCGGTGGAGTATTCATCTCCTTACTTTATTTGCTGTTGCTTTGGCGGCGTCCGGATCTGGAGCGCTTGTTGCCCAGCTCCGACAACCTGGACCGCATCACCTACAAAACTATCTCTCTTGCCTTCCCCCTCTTAACTCTGATGATTGCTTCGGGAGCATATTGGGCGAACCAGACCTGGGGCTCCTATTGGAGTTGGGATCCGAAAGAAACCTGGGCGGCGATCACGTGGCTTGTGTACGCAGGCTATTTGCACATGCGCATCACTCGCGGATGGCGTGGCCGGCGCGCCGCGTACTTCGCGATTCTGGGCTTCATCGTGGTGATGTTCACTTTCTTCGGCGTCACGTACCTGCTTCCCGGATTGCATTCCTATGCTTAACTCTTCCCACTTAGAGCCCGATTCAGGGGCCGAAGCAAATCAGGCGGTTGTTGCGCCACGCACTGCTTCCGATTGGCCAGTGTATGGCAAGCCAGCTGACTCGGTAGAGGAACTTCGTTCCAGTTCCGTCCGCATGAATTGGCAGCTCAAGGCCATCTTGCCGGTGGGCTTCGTGCTCCTGGCAGGACTGATCCTCTTCACCCTTGCAACCCTATCGTTGCGCGATCCCGATCGCCACGCGGTTCTGATCGTTGCCGGTGCTGGAGCCGTCGCCATCTGTGCCGTCTCCATGTTGATGCTCGCCTACTTGATTCAGCGCCCCATGGTGGAGTTGCAGGAGAAGATTGGGCAGGTGAGTGAAGGCAACCTGGATGTCCGAGTCAGCTTCTCTCGCCGCAACGACGAAATCGGAGACCTCGGCCGCCAATTCAATCACATGATGCAGCAATTGCGCGAGAGCCGTGAGGAAATCGAGCGCCTGCACCGCACACAAATGTCTCGCGCCGAACATCTGGCAACTCTCGGCGAGCTAGCCACCGGCTTGGCCCACGAGATTCGCAATCCTCTCGCCGGAATCGCCGGAGTCATCGAGATCGTCGGCCGCGATCTTCCGTCCACCAGTCCCGCGCGGGCCGTCATCAAAGACGTTCGTCAGGAAATCGCGCAGATCAATCGCATCGTCACTGATCTTCTCGAAACCGCCCGGCCGCATCCGCCGCAGATTCGCCTTAGCAATCTCAACACCACCGTGGAACACGCCGTTATGCTGGCGCGCCAGCAAGTGCTTTCCAAGCCCATCAAGATCGAATTGCAGAAAGCTCCCGATCTTCCTGAGGTTGAACACGACAGCGACCAGATTCACCAGGTGCTTCTAAACCTGCTTCTCAACGCAGTGCAGGCCGTGACCGGCGCCGGAACGGTGAATGTCGAGATCGATCCACAAGCACAAGATGGCTTTGCCAGCGTCGTCGTCCGCGACACCGGCCGGGGAATCTCCCCTCTGCATCTCTCCAACATCTTCCGTCCGTTTTATACGACCAAAGGAAACGGCACGGGCCTCGGCCTTTCCTTGGCCCGCCGCATCGTGGAAGAGCATCATGGCCGCATTGAAGTCGCAAGCGTCGTCGGGAAGGGAAGTCAGTTCACTGTGCTGCTCCCGTTCCACTCCCCGACCGCGCAGATCTCCGCTCCGACTACCGCTTCCTAGAACTCTTCCACCTAGCCGTCCCGACAAGCCCGCCAAAGCAGCCTGCCGTCGTTTCGTAGTAAATTAAACACGCATGCCTGCCGAGAAAATCATGGTGGTTGACGACGAGCGCCTGGTGCGCTGGTCTCTGCGCCAGAAGTGCGAAGAGTGGGGCTATCGTGTAATCGAGGCCGATTCCGGGGAACCCGCGCTCAAACTCGCCCAGAACGAGTCGCCCGATCTGGTCCTGCTTGACGTACGCATGCCGGACCTCAGCGGCATCGAAGTGCTCGATCAACTGAAGAAAAATGGCGACGCCCGCGCCGTCATCATGATCACCGCTGACCCGCAACTGGACGACGTCAAGGCTGCACTCAAACTCGGAGCCTACGACTTCGTCGGCAAGCCGGTGGATTTCGACGAACTCCACATCACCATCAAGAATGCTTTGGAAGCCACCAGCCTTCGCACCGAAGTGCAAACCTTGCGCGGCGAGGTGCGCCGTACCTCCGGTTATAGCAACGTGGTTGGTGTTTCGCCCAAGATGACGGAGCTGATGAACTTCGTCAAGAAAGTCGCCGCCAGCGAGGCCACCACCATTTTGATTCAAGGCGAAAGCGGCACTGGCAAAGATCTCATCGCCAAGGCTATCCACTACGAAAGCTCCCGACAGGAAAAGCCTTTCGTCGCCATCAACTGCTCGGCAATTCCCGAAACGCTGATGGAAGCCGAACTCTTCGGCCACGAAAAGGGCGCATTCACCGATGCCAAGCAGATGAAGAAGGGCTTGTTCGAGGCGGCCGACGGTGGCACCTTATTCCTCGATGAAATCGGCGAACTCTCTCCCTTGCTGCAAGCAAAACTCCTGCGCGTGCTGGAGGACCAGGTCATCCGTCGCGTCGGCGGCATCCGGGACATGCAAGTCGATGTCCGCGTGATCGCCGCCTCCAACCGCGATCTGGAAAAAGCCGTGCGCGAAGGCCAATTCCGTCAGGATCTCTACTACCGTCTGGCCATCATCGCCATCTTCATTCCTCCGCTGCGCGACCGCAAAGAAGACATCCTGCCCTTGGTGGATTTCTTCATCGACCGCTATAACCGCCGCTTCAAGAAATCGGTGCGCGGCATTTCCGAAGAGACGCGGCGCCTGATTCTTGCTCACAACTGGCCCGGCAACGTTCGCGAGCTGAAAAACACCATCGAGCGCGGCATGATTCTGGAGGACGAACCGCTCCTGCGCCCGCTCTACCTTCCGTTCTCGGTCGGCGAGTCCGGCGGACGCACCGTCTTCGAACGAGCCTCTCCCGCCGACGGCGGCCAGACGCTTCCCAATGGCCGCATGTTGCCGCGTCTTTATATTCCGGAGGGCGGTACGTCGCTTGAGGAAGTGGAGCACGCCATGGTCGAGCTGGCCATGCGTCAGGCGAATGGAAACCAGACCCACGCCGCCAAGCTCCTCGACATCAGCCGCGACGCCCTTCGCTACAAACTGAAGAAGTTCGGCCTGATCCGCGGCGACGATGAAGCCTCGCAGAGTGTGGTAACCGAGGATCAGTAAAATCGTCGGATTCGACGTGCACTCGCTCTATCAATGAGTGTTAACGCCTGATAGCGACAACTGACGATAGAATTACCCGAGGCGTCTCTATGCAGTTCAAGCAGTTGCCATTTTCGCCGCAGCTTGTTCAAGCTGCTTCGGACTCAGGCTATTTAGCCAGTGAGGACTTCCCACGCATAGCAGAAGAGGCTCTCGAAGCGGGGTTTGATGGCCGGTGCACAAGGCGCATTGCGGGGTTGAATCGACCAACAATGTCTGACCTGCAACCACTAATGCCAGGGTTTCTTCGGGAATTGGGAGTTGAGCGGAAGCTATCGAGGCAGGAAGCGGGTCGCATGTTGGCGCGTATCGTGGCCGAAGCTATCCTGCAGGGGCGGATCAACCCGTACGATGGCGCCAGATTTATCGGATACAAAGTGGGAAACGATCTGCGCGAGATCGATCTTCAAAAAGAATTCCTCCCGTTCGTCGGTTTGGCGTCCGAATACGAGGACTGCGAGTCTTATGGCGCAAATCCCGAAATCACACGCCGCAAACTTGAACAAGAAATTGTTGACCTAGCTCGTGACCTTGTGGCCTCAACCTCGTAGCTGTTGAAACATCCCCATTACACTCACTGCCCCGGACTCCCCGAGTTATGTCAGCGTTTCTTTCTCCTCACTGTCCTTGGGGGCTGCCTATAGAATCAATTCAAAGGTTGAATCGTCGAGTGGAGGAAGGGCGATGACGATAGACGAGGCTCGGAATCTGGCCGACCTTTGGGTCGCAGCGTGGAACGCTCATGATTTGGATTTGATCATTACGCACTACGAGGATACCGTCGAGTTGACTTCGCCAGTTGCCGCCCAACTCTTGGGAACATCTGACGGCAAGGTGGTCGGAAAGGCGAGTTTGAAAGCCTACTTTCGGCGGGGGCTAGAAGCCTATCCGGAACTGCACTTTCGGCTTGCCGACGTGCTGTGCGGCATAAACAGTGTGGTGCTCTACTACACCAACCAAAAGGGGACGCGCACGGCGGAGTTCATGGAGCTGTCACCGACGGGAAAGGTGGCAAGAGTTGT
>DATEQW010000059.1:0-6637 GCA_035272245.1 Candidatus Sulfotelmatobacter sp.
ACATGCTGGCAGTTGTCGACGACTTCGCCGGTGCCAGGATGTTCGTAGGAGGAAGCGCGCCCACCGAGATAAGGGCGACGCTCGAGGAGGGTGACTCGAAGGCCAGAGTCGGAGAGAGCGCAGGCGGCAGCCAGCCCGGCGAGGCCGCCTCCGGCGATGGCTACTGAGGGTAAAGTGGGATTCTGACTCATGCTGGCGAGATGGCTTCGCGGCGGATCGTCAGGTGATCCGTTGCAGGAAACCTTTCGCGAGGATGCGCAGCTTTTCGGTTACGGTGAGGCTCACCCTGCCACTGAAGACGTCATACTGGCGCTCGGCGATTTTTTCCAGCAGTTTGCGATAGATGTTGATCAGCACCCACAGAGCGGGCTGGCTGTCTTCTGAAACATAAGGAATGAGTTCGTCGCCAGCCTGGTAGCCTTCACGGGCGCGATCGGCTACGAGAGCCAACAAGGGTCGGAAGCGCGCGACCTCGGGCTTAGCGAGCAGATCTGCGGCAGAGAGTCCGAATGTTGCCAGGTCCTCCTCCGGTAAGTAAACGCGGCCCATCGCGGCGTCCTCTTTGACATCGCGAATAATGTTGGTGAGTTGAAAGGCGAGCCCACACTGCTCGGCGAGGGGCTCGGCCGCGGGATCGCGATATCCAAAAATGTGAATGCAGACCAGTCCCACGACCGATGCGACCCGATAGCAGTAGACCTTGAGATCTTCGAACGTCTTGTAGTGAACGGTGAGTTGGGCGACCGATCCCTCCGACCCAGGCGGTATCTGGGAATTGTCGAAAACCGGATCGACCACATCCATCGCAGTACCGGTGGCGAGGTCGTCGAGAAGCCCCGCGGGAATCGTATAGCGGCGTTGAGCATCGGTAAGCGCCAGAAGGATGGGATCGTCCGTAGGCTGACCTTGTTGAGCACGGTGCAGCGCATCCAGCCAAGTATCCAGCCTGAAACGGCGTTCCGGAAGGCTGAGGCCGGGGTCGTCGGCAATATCATCGCAGCGACGCATGAAGGCATACACGGCGCTCAGCGCCTGGCGTTTGCGCTTGGGCAGCACGAAAAATGCGTAATAGAAATTCCGGGCGTTGGCGCGCGTAATCCCTCGACAAACGGAATACGCCATGGTGAGCTGCGCGGGCGCTGGAGTCCAGGGAACCAGCACCGGCTGCGTTCCGGCGCTCAAGACAAGCTCCCCAGTAGTTTCCCAACGGCGGCGCGGGCGACCAGACCGAGTTTGCGCGGCTTGGAGATTACCGGACGCTTCCCTAGGACGGCGAAGCGCTGACGCTCGATGGCATTGAGAATCTCTTGACCGCCGCGGGTGAAGAGTGCGATGTCGACAGCTAATTCAGCATCTACTTTTTTCACCAGCGGCAAACCACGATCAAACCATTCTCGTGCGCGCTGGACTTCGAATTTCATCATGTCGCAAAAGGCGACGGTGTTGCAGTTTTGCGCCAAATCTTTCTCAGTCACGGAATAACGCTGCAAATCCTCCAGCGGAAGATAGATGCGCCCCTTGGAGTAGTCCACGGTGACATCTTGCCAGAAGTTAGCTAACTGCAGAGCAGTGCAGGTGTAGTCGGAGAGCTTTTGACGCTCGGCATCGCGATAACCACAGAGATAGAGGACGAGATGTCCAACGGGATTAGCGGAATAGCGGCAATAGGCGAGGACGTCGTTGAAGGTTTCGAAACGAGTGACGGACTGGTCCTGGCGGAAGGCGATGAGGAGATCGGAAAACTCGTGCTTCGGAATTTGAAACCTTCGAACGGTTTCGGCGAGCGCGACAAAAACGGGATGGCGTGGGGTACCGGCGTAGCAGGCATCAAGTTGCGCCTGCCATTCGTCGAGTAAAGCGAGTGACACCGCGGGGTCGCCGACCTCATCGCCGAGATCATCCGAAATGCGGCAGTAGGCGTAAACGTTCAGGAAATCCTGGCGGAGTTTTTCCGGAAGGAACCAGGTGGCGACGGAAAAATTTTCGTAATGAGATCGCGCGAGTTGGCGACAGTAGTCCCGTGCTTCTTCGATGGAAGGGGCGGACTCAGGGATCGCGTAGGCGGCGGGCAGGCGAGACCAGCCCACGGAAGCAGGCGGGGCAAGTTGAGAAGTGCTGGCCATCGGACTCATACGTCTAGAACATCCTTAAATTCGAACAAAACCGGAGTCGGGTAAGAACTCCTTGCTGGCCCAGGTACGCACGCGTGCACGGGATACAGTCCGGACGGCGCTTCATCCCTGACGCGATACAGAACACCGCTTTCAATGACCGGGGATGATGGCGGTCTTGATGTCGCCTCCGCGGTTTAGCATGTGGCGCAGTACCTTCTGCAAACTGGAGAGCGGAGCTTCGCCGGTGATGTAATCGGTGGGGCGAATCTTCTTGGCCGCGATCAGACCGAAGGCCCGCCGCACGGTTTCCGGCGTGTGATGGAACGTGGCCTTCAGAGTGATTTCGGAGTAATGCAGACGATTGGTATCGAGCTGCACTTTGGATCCGCTGGCACATCCGCCAAAGAAATTCACTGTGCCACCTTTGCGGACCATCTCGACAGTCCATTCCCAGGCTTCCGGACGGCCCACGGCTTCAATGACTACATCACATCCACGCTTCTGCGGAGTGAGCGCGCGAACAGCTTCAACAACGTTTTGAACCTTCGTGGTCTGGACAATTTCGTGCGCGCCCATATGCTTGGCAGCGATCACCTGTTCGTCCCGCTTGACGACGGAGATAACGTTGCACCCAATGGCGCGGGCAACCTGGACGAACATCAGTCCAATGGGACCGCCGCCGATAATGGTGACGGTGTCGCCGATTTCGACGCCGGTCTCGTGCAGGCCGCGCAATACGCAGGCCAGAGGCTCGGTCATGGCTGCGTCTTCGAAGCTGACGTTGGGGGGAATGACCAGCATGTTGGCTTCGACAATGCGGCGAGGCACACGGATGTATTCGGCGTAGGCTCCATTGTTGAACAACAAATCTTCGCAGAGATTTTCCTGGTGCTTGGAGCAATAGAAGCACATCTGGCAGGGAGCGGAATTGAGCGCCACCACGCGCATGCCCTTCTTGAAGCTATGGACGCCTTCACCGACCTCCTCGATAACGCCGGCCAATTCGTGGCCAAAGAGGGCGGGAGGAACGATCATGCGGGCGTGGTAGCCGCGCTGATAGACCTTGAGATCGGTACCGCAGGTGAGAGCCACCTGCACTTTGACCAGCACTTCTCCCTTTTCCACGCGGGGAATCGGAACTCTTTCAATTTTGAGATCTTCTTTGCCGTACAAGACGGCAGCCGTCATTTTTCCGTTCACTGCTTGTTTCCTTCCCAGGCTTCGCGTTTCCAGGTATTCCCAGGCTGAATCACGATTTTCATCGACGAAGGCTGCGGGTGAGCGGCAAGTTCCAAAGCCTGCGCGCTTTCCTGCAGCGGGAACCGGTGGCTGATCAAACGCTCCAGGTCCATCTCCCGGTTCATCACAAACTGAACTGAATCATCCTGTAAATCCACAGACGCGCTATACGACCCCACCAGGGCCTTCTCGTCCACGCAAATCGCAGCGGGATCGATAACGACCTCTCCGCGCTGGGTTTGCGCAAACAATAGTACTCGCCCTCCCGGGCGAGCTGCTTCCATGGCAGAGCGAATCAAACCGTTGCTACCCACAGCCAAGATGACGGCGTCGGCGCCGCGTCCCTCGGTTTGTGCGCGAATTACATTCACCACGTCATCTTTCGACGCGTCGACAGTATTCTGTAATCCAAGGCTTTTAGCTATTTTAAGCCTCTCGGGGTACAAATCGGAAGTAATAACGGAGACCCCTCCCCGGCGAGCCAAGACGCTCAGTATGATGCCGATGGGCCCCTGGCCGATCACCAAAACGGTTTCGCCGGCCTGCAGGCGGAGGGCCTCGATACCCTTCATGCAGGTATTGACAGGTTCGACGAAGCAGGCCTGCTCGAACGAGATGCCCTGTGGGATGCGGACTGTGCCATGTTCGACGATCCAATCCATGACACGGACGTATTCCGCGAATCCGCCGCCAGAGGGCTCAAAGCCGGCCGTGCATCCGACCTTTTTGTAAGTGGCGCACTGGGCGAAGGTTTGGTGAAGGCAGTAGTAACACTGGCGGCAGGGGATGTGGTGGAAGACGACCACACGGTCGCCCGGGGCGAATTGGCGGACTCCAGAGCCAACAGCCGCGACTACTCCAGAAGTTTCATGGCCGAAGATGCGAGGCGCGGAGTGGGATCCGGTGGCGATTTTTTTAAGATCGGTGCCGCAGACGCCGCAGGTATGGACCCTGAGCAGGAGTTCACCGGCGCCGATCTGCGGTACCGGAACCGTCTCCAGGCGGACGTCGTTGACTCCCCGGTAAACGGCGGCCAACATGGTTGAAGGGATGGATTGCTTTTGGTGGTGTATTGCAAATTGTTCGACAATTGCCATCGGCGTTCTTTAGATGAAATCCTGATCTCTTCGCTTCATAACAGTGTATGTCCGAAGTCTTACTTCTGGGTGCCTCCGGAGGTTCTCGGGTCCGTATCGGTGAACTCCACGGAAACCGTCATCGAATCAAGGTACGGCGAGTCCGGCGGGGTGAAGTGATGAGCCCTAACCTGCAAAACCACGTAGAAGCTATCCACTTTGATAATCCGCTTTGCGGTCAATGGCACCCGCGCGAAGGTCGAGGGCTCCAGCCGCCACAACGCGTCTTTCGGGTTGGAAGAAGGGCCCTGCGAGGACATCAGCACGTTTTCGTACATGCTATGGTGTAGGTCCGCGAGCCTCACTTGCCAGGATGTGATCTCTGTATCACCCTCGGGTCCTTGGGGGACAAACGAGAGCAGATAGCGGTCGTCTCCGTGCAGGTCTTTGATCCGCTCGCGATAGGTTCGGTCCTGCGGGGTGAGCTTGACGTCAAATTTCTCTTCGATGACGTGCGTGGGTCCCTGGCGAAAACTCTCCGCATACAGAGTTGCAGGCGCGGACTGCGCGAGCATGCGGAGGGTCAGGCAAATTACGATCGGAAGCAGGAGTGACAATTTCATTTACGGCCCTCAGCGGGTAAACCGTTGACGGCAGCCACGGGGGCTGCGGGGCGCGTTGCAGCCGAAGTTTCCGATTTTCCTAAATCCGTCGAAAAATGTTCAAGCTGTTGAGCCAGAACGCGGGCTGCGTGGTTGCTGTTGCGAGCCAGCACGGCCACGCGCCTCCAGAGCCACGGACGCACGGCTGCGTAGCGGATAAAGCTTGCCGACTTGAACTGGCCGTCGATGCCAATAAAGCGAGCTATCTCGGGCATTTCAAAATCCAATTCATCTGAAATCACTTTAGTCACGCCGAACGGGATGCCGTGATTCTGGGCAGCGGCGGCAACTGCGGCGGCTTCCATATCCACGGCGCGCGCTCCGTAGGCCTGGGCGAGCTTTGTTTTCTGATCCGCTGCGGCCACTGCGATAAAGGTTACCAGCGTTCCATCTCCGGATTCGAGTTGGGTGCGGCTTCCATCTCGGGCATCGATGACGATCGATGGTGCAAAGACATCGCCGACGCGGAGGGCCGAGTCGAGAGCTCCGGCGAAACCCACGGAGTGCACGAGTGCGGGCTGGTACAACGCGATCACGGCCTCCGCGGCGCGGCGGGCGGACTCCACGCCGATGCCACCACAAACGACGACCAATTCGTCCTTCTCGAAAAAAGTAAACTTACGGCCTTGGTGTTCATGCTGCATGCTGGCCCACTTCTTGACCAGCGAGCGAACTTCACGATGTAGCGCTGCGATGATGGCGACCTTAGGCATACCCGTTCGCTCGGAACCACTCTACCGCACGGCGCAAGGCATCCTGTACTGGAGCGATTCTCCACCCCAGCTCGCGCACGGCTTTATCGGAACTGGCCCACATTTTTTTCTTTCCCATGCGTACAGCTTCGACGGTTGCGCGCGGCTCGCGGCCCAGCAAGCGCCCGGAGACGGTCTCGTCGACCAATCCTGCCGCGAAGGCAAAGAAGTATGGGAGTTTCACTTTCGGCGAGGGCAAGCCAGAGATCACGCCGAGCTTATCCAGAATCTGCTTCAGGGTGAGGTTCTCGCCGCCGAGAATGTAACGCTCGCCGCTCTTTCCCTTTTCAAGTGCCGAAACGTGCCCGCGAGCACATTCATGAACGTCGACCAGATTTAAGCCGGTATCGACGTAGGCGGGGAATTTTTCTTTCAGAAAATCGACTACGATTCTCCCAGTGGGAGTGGGCTTAATATCTTGTTCGCCCACCGGAGTCGTCGGATTGACGGTAACGACGCGCATGCCGCTGCGGCCCGCCTCCACGGCGAGTTGCTCGGCCATGAACTTGGAGCGCTTGTAGTGGCCGATCATTTCGTCGAGAGAGACGGGCGAATCTTCGTCGGCAGGACTGCCGTTTCTAGTAAAGCCGACTGTAGCAACGCTCGAGGTATAGACGACGCTGCGCACGCCGTTCCTGCGCGCAGCATCGAGGATCGCACGCGTGCCTTCCACGTTCGAGCGGTACATTTCGGCGGGATCCTGCACCCACAACCGGTAGTCCGCGGCTACGTGAAATACAACCTCACAGCCGGACATGGCCTTTTCCAGAGACGCGGGATTGCGTAGGTCGCCG
>DATEQW010000060.1:0-13129 GCA_035272245.1 Candidatus Sulfotelmatobacter sp.
CCGGCAGTCCGCAGTTCGCGAGACTCGGCGGCCCGGCTTAGGACTTCAATCGACTCCTTCAGCAGCGGGATATTGCAATCCTCTTCGCCGCCGCAAAACTTGATCAGCATCGAAGCTAGCTCTTCGAGATGCTCAGGACCATTGTGTTCGCGCTGCAGAAAGCCTTCGATATAGGTGGAGATTTGTTGCCGCTGCGGAGCGAATTCCTCGCCACCGGCAAATTCCTCGGCTGCGGATACGCGATTGCCGCCGGAACGCTTGGAAACGTACATGCCGGCATCGGCCACGCGGATGATGTCCTCAATCGAGAAACCATGCATAGGGAAACTGGCTACGCCGAAACTGCCGGTGATGTGATGTTCGCTGAGCATGGGGTCCTGCGTAATCCACTGGCGCAAGCGTTCGGCCAGGACTTCAGCCTGCTCGGGGCCGGTTTCCGGCATGAGGATGATGAACTCATCTCCACCGTAGCGGGCGACGACGTTGGATTGCCGCGACTTTTGCTCGAGCAAGCGTCCTACGCGGGCGAGGACAAGATCACCTTCGAAGTGGCCCATGGTGTCATTCACTTCTTTGAACTTGTCGAGGTCGATGAGGACCACGGAGAACGGCCGGCCGGAGCGTGAAGCGCGCTTCCATTCGGCGGATAACGCTTCCCAGAAGAAACGCCGCGTCTTGATTCCCGTCAGACCATCGGTGATCGATTGCTGCTGAAGTTTCTGGAAGACGAAGGCATTGTGCAGTGCGGTGGCCAGCAGGTCGGCCAGCGTGTTGAGGATGAGAACGTCCTGGGGAAAGAACGCGCTGTCGTTGCGGCTTTCAATGTTCAGCGCGCCAAGAAGGGTTTCGCCGTAGGTGATGGGGATGCAGAGCACGGAACGCGATTCGGGCAAAATCGCGCCAATCTGCCCTTCCACGCCGTTCTGCACCAGAGCTCGTTCTCCGGTGCGGGCCACGCGGCCCAGAATGCCAATGCCGATGGGAATACGCTTGCCCTTCGCCTGGGCCGTGGCCCCCGCTTCCGCCTTGATTTCGATTTCCTTCGTACCGTAATCGAGCAAACCGATGCCGATGTGGTCGAAGCTAAAGTTTTTTTGGATCTCTCCCACAATCTGGTCCAGCATGTGGACGGGATCGTCGCTTGAAATCGCGGTGCGGGAGATGTTGTTCAGGAACGCCAGTTGCCGCGAGCGGCGCTGTTCTTCGGCGAACAGGCGAGCATTCTCCACCGCGACAGAGACCTGTCCAGCCGCCGTCATGAGGACGTCAACGTCGCGCTGTTCGAAAACGTACTCCCGCACGGTACTCATGGCGACCATCACGCCAGCGGGCTTGCTGCCCAGCAGGATGGGCGCGGCGCAGAGGCACTTGGCGGGCTGTTCCGGGCGGAAGGTGACGCCCAATCGCGCACGTGTCTTCTCCAGGTCGGAACGGATGAGCAGGGGCTGGCCGGTGCGAATCACATATTCGGTGAAGGCGTTCTCAATTTTGCGGCGCCGCTTGGGCAGGACGAGATCATCCTCGACCTCCAACTCGAAGCAGATTTCATCGCCGTTCTGGAAGGCGATATAGAAATTGCTGTTGTTGAAAATCTGTCCCAGCTCGGCGTGGATGGTGCGCAGGACTTCGTCCTGATCCAGCCGCGAGCTGATGGCCTGGCCGATCTCGGTGAGCAGTTCGTACTCTTGTGTGCGGCGATGGGCGTCGTGCGCGACCAGATAGTTTTCGACGGTGAGGCCAAGCTGCAGGGCCAGGCCGACCATTAGACGCGGCCCGGAAGTTCCGAAGAAATCGCGTTGGGCGTGAGGAAAGAGAATTACACCGAACGCGTGTTCGCGAGTTTGGAGGCTCACGGCGGTCAGATTGCGGATGTCCGCCTTTTCGAGGACTCCCTTGAGGTCGGCGAAGGTGCCGGCAGCTCCCAGGGGCAGTGGCTCGGTCATATGGCCGATGTTCCGGACGGTGAAAAGTCCGCCTTGCCGGAAGGCCAAGTCGCAGAGGTATTCGCCAGCGCCGCTCTTGGTGAGCACGTCCAGAAATTCCTCGGAGAATCCCCGCTGCACCGAGGGCAGCAAACCACGCCAGCGTTCGGCGACGTAGATGATGGCCCGTCCTGCGGACAAGGCACCGGCCAAACGCTCCAACGCCAACTGCATGCTGGGCAGCAAATCATCGGCGGAGAGCAATCGCCGCGGATCCGCCCCCAAGGTTGATAGGGCCAGGGTATTTTCCTGTACGGCGTTGCGTTCGTTCTCAAAGAGCACCATGACCATGGCGATGCCGAGCAACATCTGCGGTATGGGACCGAGGATGTGGCCAACGGTAGCGGTGCCAAACATCTGCGCCACCGGACTGCCAGACTGTATCGCTCCCATTAGCACAGCCCACAGCGCCAGCGAGAGCGCCAGGATTTTGAAGGCCGGCGAGCCCTTGCGGTGCGAGTGCAGGTAGAAAACGGCGGAGCAATATAAAAGCACCGCGCTTAGAAAAAGCACTGTGAGGCTGATGGGACGCTGGTCGATTGGGAGGTGGCTGAACAGAAGATGATTGCGCAGGTCGACGGAGGCCAGCGCAGTTCCGGTCAAAGCCAATGCCAAGTCGTACCAGCGAAAGCGGAATGAGGCGCGGGTGAGACGGGTCGAGACGAATATGCTGATTCCCATCGCGACCGAAAACAAAGAGCTGGCAAAGAAAGCGGCCGGTGCGGGAGGGCGGAAATAGCGGAAAGCATCCAGTGCATAGTGGATGGAATAACAGGCCCATGCGATCTGCCAGGCGCGGAAGTAAAGCTGACGACTCTGCTGGTAAAGGAAGGTGAAGAGTAGACACAACAACAGAGCGACGACGCCCGGAATAATATCGATGTTGGGGGAAATGCTGTTCATGAGGACCGGCTAGATACCTGCTGAATCAGGTCAATTTGGTGGAGAGCGATCACTAATGCTTTCACAGCTGAGGGTGGGAAGACAACAGGATTTAAGTACACTGTCCCGAAAAAAGCCCAGAATAGCCGGGTAACCCTCGGAATGGTTATCTCGGTGCGCTTGACGATACTTTTCCAGGCCCCATACCATCAGAGGTTAACCCCTTATGTCTGAATCTCTTGCTAACGGGTCATCCCGGCCGCGGGTTCGCTTCGCACCGTCGCCTACCGGTTTTCTGCACGTGGGCAGCGCGCGCACTTTCATCTTTAACTGGCTCTATGCCCGCCACCATGGTGGCAGGATGATCCTGCGCCTCGACGATACCGATGTCGAACGGAACACCCAGGCGTCGGTCGATTCCATTTTCGATGGCTTGAAATGGCTGAACTTGGGTTGGGACGAGGAATATAAGCAGTCGGAACGGATTGAATTGCACCGCAAGACCGCCTGGACGATCTTCGAAAGGGGGTTGGCGTACCGTGACTTTACGCCCGCCCATACCGGGGACACGGAAAAATCAGGGGCGCAGGGGACGTGGTTATTCAACCCCGGGGCGCGCGAGCTTTCATCGGCTGAGAGCGACCGCCGCGCTGCCGCGGGAGAACCATTTGCGCTGCGTTTTCGCGTGCCGCGGGAGGGTGGGCAAGTGATACGTTTTGCCGACGCGGTTTATGGCGAGCAGATGAAGGCGGCGGCGGATATTGAAGACTTTGCGCTGCTGCGGTCGGATGGCATGCCGACCTATCATCTGGCTTCCTGCGCCGACGATGCCGACCTGCGCATCTCGCACATCATCCGCGGGCAGGATCATCTCACGAACACTTTCAAGCATGTGCTGATTTTCGAAGCGGCCGGATTTACGCCGCCGCAGTTCGCGCATCTGCCGCTTCTGGTGGCGCCCGACGGCACCAAGCTTTCGAAGCGCCGCCACGGTCCCGTGGTCAGCGTGACTACTTACCGCGATGCTGGATTCTTATCCGAGGCGTTCATTAATTTTCTATGCCTGCTGGGCTGGTCGCCGAAAAACGATCGCGAGAATTTGACGCTGCAGGAACTGACCGACCTATTCTCGCTTGAGGGAATCAACCGATCGAATGCGGTGGTGAACTTTAAGGAGCCCGCGACAACGCCGGAAGAAACGTTCGACCCAAAAGCAGTGTGGTTGAATGCGGAGCACATTCGCGGCTTGCCCGTGGAGGAGTTGAGCGCACGGCTGCTGCCTATTGTGCTGGGCGAGGGATACGAAGTCACGGCAGAAAGAATGCTGCAGATTACCCCGCTCATTCGCGAGAGAATTAAATTGCTGAGCGAGGTGCTGACCGCAGCCGATTTCCTTTTTGTGGATCAGTTGCCGTCGTACGACCGGGCGGAACTCATCCCGCAGAAAGGAGACGAGTCCACCGCCAAGCGAGTCCTAGATAAGGCGGAGGCGGTGTTACCAGGCGCGGAGTTCAAGCACGATCCACTCGATCAAGCTCTGCGAGGTGCGGCGCAAGAATTAGGTGTCAAAGCGGGACAGATGTTTCAGCCGATCCGAGTCGCCGTCTGCGGTCGGAAGAATGCGCCGCCTTTATTCGAGACGCTTGAAGTACTCGGAGCGGGAGCGACCCTAGCCAGAATCGAAGAGGCGAGATGGAAACTAATGAACGACTCCGAAATGATCGCCTATTCGTACCTTGTCGGGAAAGAATTCCAAACCATACAGTTTGAGCCGCGCGGCCAGAGGACGCCCGATTTTCTTGTAAATGGCAGTATCGCGGTTGAGGTTCGTCGATTGAACCAGCATCACTCGCATGAGGGAATATCTCGCGGGCTGGAGGAGGTTTCAATTCCTCTCCAAATGCGACTTAGGCGACTTCTTTTATCCTTCGGTCCACCCATCCAAGGGCAGAGCTGGTTCGTTAATTACAGATTCAGGCGCCCGTTACCTAAGCCCGGCAAGTTAATCGCCGATTTGCGAGACGCGTTGGAGGAGTTTAAGGATGATCTTGGCGTTTCCCCGCCTAACCCGATAAGGCTGGACAGGAATTTCGAAGTAGACCTTTTGCCAGCGGGTGACAAACACCCAATGCTCTTTCTCTTAGGCGCTAGCATCGACCGTGATACGGGGGGCTGGGTTCGGCCGGAGCTCGAGAGAAACCTACGTATAGTCGTCCAGGAGAAGGCCAAAATCGTTTCGCCATATCATGGCGAGTACCGGGAGTGGTGGTTGATCTTAGTCGACCGCGTAAGTCATGGCGTCTGGGACGGAACCGAGGACTTCCGTCGTGCGCTGTCCGATACTGAGCATGCTTTCAGCAAAATCATTTTGATCGACGAGTCGGATCCGCCAAGGGCTCTCGAGCTCGCGCAGTAGAGCGCGGAGGCGCCTAGAAAGTGCTCGTTCCTGGTTGCTTTCGCGTCATGCTAGGCCTAAATCATCCCCGCTGCGATAAGATCAAAGAGTAATGAATCCATCGCATCCGCCTACCGAAGCTGGAGAAAAAGCTGTGGCTGCCTCGCCGTCGCCCGCGCCGTCAAACTTTGTCCGCGACATCATTCTTGAGGACCTCAAGAGCAACAAGCACAATGGCCGCGTGCAGACGCGTTTTCCTCCCGAGCCTAATGGCTATCTGCACATCGGCCACGCCAAGGCGATCTGCATCGACTTCGGATTAGCCGACGAATTCGGCGGACATACGAACCTTCGCTTTGACGATACCAATCCGGAAAAGGAAGAAACGGAGTACGTCGAGTCGATCAAGGCCGACGTCAACTGGCTGGGTTATCAGTGGGACGGGCTTTTTTATGCTTCCGATTATTTTGACCAGCTCTACGAATGGGCGATCAAACTGATCAAGGACGGCAAGGCTTACGTTGACGACCTCACGGCCGACGAAATTCGCGAGTATCGCGGAACGTTGACCGAGCCGGGCAAGGACAGTCCGTATCGCACACGCTCGGTGGAAGAGAATCTGGATTTGTTTGAGCGCATGCGGGCGGGCGAATTTCCCGATGGCTCGCGCACGCTGCGGGCGAAGATCGATATGGCTTCGCCGAACCTTAACCTGCGCGATCCGGTGATGTACCGCATCCTGCACGCCGAGCATCATCGCACCGGCAACAAGTGGTGCATTTATCCGATGTATGACTACGCGCACGGGCAATCGGATTCGATCGAGCGGGTGACGCATTCCATTTGCACGCTTGAGTTTGAATCGCACCGGCCGCTTTATAACTGGTTCATCCAGCAGCTGGGCATATTCCCGTCGCGGCAGATCGAGTTCGACCGGCTGAACCTTACTCACACGCTGTTGAGCAAACGCAAGCTGCTGCAGTTGGTGCAGGAGGGGCGGGTGAGCGGGTGGGACGATCCCCGCATGCCCACGCTGGGCGGGATTCGGCGCCGGGGATACACGCCCGAGGCGATTCGAAATTTTGTTGCGTCCATCGGCGTATCGAAAACGACGGGCTCCATCGAGCTGGCAATGCTCGAACACTTTGTCCGCGAAGACCTGAACAAGCGGGCGGCGCGGGTGATGGCGGTGCTGCGTCCGCTGAAAGTGGTGATCGACAACTACCCGGAGAATCAAGTCGAAGAGATGGATGCGGTGAACAATCCGGAAGACGCGAGTGCGGGCGCGCGCAAAGTGCCGTTCTCTCGCGTCCTCTATATCGAGCAGGATGACTTCCGCGAAGCTCCGCCGAAGGGATACTATCGGCTTTCGCCGGGGCGCGAGGTGCGTCTGCGCTACGGCTACTTCATCACTTGCACGAGCGTGGTGAAAAACGAAAAAGGCGAAGTGGTGGAGGTGCATTGCACCTACGATCCGGCGACGCATGGCGGAAATGCTCCGGACGGACGAAAGGTGAAGTCGACGATTCACTGGGTGTCGGCCGCGCACGCGGTCGATGCTGAAGTGCGGATTTACGAAAATTTGTTCACCAAAGAAAATCCGAGCGAGGTGGAAGAAGGGCAGGACTTCACTGCAAATCTCAATCCGAACTCGCTGGAAGTGATCGCGAGCGCGAAGCTTGAGCCGTCGCTAGCCAACGCAGCGGTCGGCAGCCGGTGTCAGTTTGAGCGCCTAGGATATTTTTGTGTCGATCTGGACTCGAAGGCCGGGAGGCTTGTGTTCAACCGGACCGTGGCGCTGAAAGATACCTGGGCGAAGGTGGAGAAGAAGGTCCGGCAGGGATAGACAGCAGAAAAAGCAAAACCCCGAGCGCGCATTCAACTCGGGGGGTTAGCCCGTCAAGCTATAAGAGTAGTATCGGCAGCCAAAGACTTGAGCTCCAGATTACTTTGAGGAGCCCGCCTCTCCCGAACTCCCCGTCGGGAAGTAGTTGCTAGTTATGGATGTGCGGGCTCTGCGCGGGATTGGCGTGGTGCTCGGGCGGTTCCTTCACCACTTTCACTTCAAAACTGACGGGCACATTTTTTGGGGGAAAACATTGAGCGTTATCGCAGCCCTGGTAGCGCAGCACGCCGTGCATGACATATTTTCCCGGCACCACCGAGTGCAGGGGATGGACTCCGAGCGCGATGGTGAAGTCTCCGGTGTACACACTGAGTTTTTCATCTGGAGAGAACGGAAAACTCGTTTCCTCGCCCGCGGGATAATTAATCTTTCCCAGGATGATGTCGGTCGGTAGATCCATCTTCAAGGCGGTGGGAAGAAGGTACTCGGACTTCGGCATGTTCGAATTGATGTGGTAGCCCGCGGGCACGCGAAAATTCAGGTTCACCATGGTTTCTTTGGCGCGTTGGGCGGTGAGCAGCGGCACCGCCTCCATCGTAACGACGGGAGCCTTGGGCGGCATTTGTGCGGCGGCGAGTCCCGAGGCAGCGAGAAGAATCAACGTGAGTAAGCTGCCACGTCCTGGACTGATCTTTCTTTGATCGAGAGTCATACTTTGATCCAGAGTCACGGAGAAACCAAGTTCTTTCCTGAAGCCGATGCCTGGTTGGTGGATGCCCGCGTATCCAGCGCTTTCTTGACCGAGTCTTCGATTTCCGCCTTGCCGCGCAGTCCGATGATCTTGTCAACGATTTTTCCGTCGCGGCTGATCAGGAAACTTTCCGGCAAGGCCGGAACGCCACCGTACTCGTCCCCGACAGATTCTTTTCCGATCAGGATCGGATAGTTCACTCCCATCTCCTTGGCGAACTTGCCGATGTCTTCCTTGCTGGCATCATCCATGGCGACGCCGACGATTTGCAATCCTTGCGAGGCGTAGCGATTCTGTAGCTCGACGAACCAGGGCATCTCGATTTTGCAGGGGCCGCACCAGGTCGCCCAGAAATTGAGCAGCACGGCTTTGCCGCGAAGGTCGGAGAGGCGCATGGTCTTGCCGTCGAGCGATTCCAGAGAGAAATCGGGAGCGAGGCTGGATTGCGTGAAGTGAGGCGCGAAACCTGGGCCCGTGCGGCGGGCCGCGTGAAAGCCGACGTAGAGCATCAGCGCGACGGCGAAAGCTACGACTACGAGCGTGAGAGGACTACGATTCAAGAGAACACTCCATTCACCAACAACTCCTGTTACAAAGCAAACCGGTTCAAAAATGAAAGCCAGTTCGAAATCAAAGTAAAGCGGCCCAGAACCAGCAAGACGCCGAGAGCGATCAGCAATCCGCCCGAGGCCACTTCGACGGCGTGCATGTGCGAGCGGAAGCGGCTATAGAACTTCAAGAAGCGCTCCACTCCCAGAGCAGTCAGCAGGAACGGCACTGCCAAGCCGAGAGAATAGATCGCGAGCAGAATCATACCCTTCGACAATGTGTCCTGGGCGGCAGCAAGAGTAAGAATACCAGCGAGAATCGGGCCAATGCACGGTGTCCAGCCGAAGGCGAAAGCGAAGCCGATCACGAAGGCGCCGATCGGCGTGCTGCCGCCCTTCAACTCGTGTAACCGGGTATCAGAATACAGTGCCTTGATTTTCAAAATGCCGGTGAGGTGCAAGCCAAACAAAATAATGACGACTCCGGCCACGATGGCGAGCGTGTGTTTATACTGCGCGGCGATCTGGCCGATCTCGGTCGAGATGGCACCGAGCGTGATGAACACTACGCTGAAGCCGAGGATGAAGCCGACGGAATTCGTCATAACGCGGCGCATCAGGCGGCCTTGCGAGGACTTCAGCTCATCCACTCCCGCGCCGGAGATCAGAGAAACGTAGCCCGGGACCAGCGGCAGGACGCAGGGCGAGAGAAATGAAATCAGCCCGGCGAAAAAAGCGGCGATGGGTAGTGGGAGGCTCGACATGCGTCTTTATTGTACCTGCCGGAGTTCTACTCCGTAATAGATCAGACGATCGGCGCGGCATTTAGTTGCATGGCTGGCACCGCAGCCTAATGCGACTTTTTCGCAGGCGCTCGTGCTGGCGGCGTCTGCGGTGTTGCCGGCTCAGTTAACTCGGGCGCGGAGCCGGCCAGCATCTTCCGCATGAAGCCGAAGGGCAAGGCGGCGTTCAGCACGGCGCGGTCCCCTTCCTGCTTGAGCTGGATGCTATCGAAGAAGGCTTTCACGTCGGGATCGGTGCCATGCATTCCCACCGAAGTTTCGGCCGCGTTCGTCAGGGCCACGAAGACGTTCACTTTGTCGACCATGGCACGCGCCTCCTCGGCGTCGCGGGTAAAAGCCTCGGCGTGGAGGTGAATCGCATTGGCTCTAAGATTGAGATGGAGCGGGCTGAGATAACTTCCCGAGACCACCAAAGTTGTGGGCGAGTTGAACAATGCGCTCCAGCTGCCAGCTGCGGAAGTGGAAGGTTCGATACGCGCGACCACCCAAGCCAGGCTGGCAAACTGGACGTGCTTGTAATACTGGCGCAGCAGCGCAGGTCCTCCGAAGGGCGAAGCCAGGCGCTTGGAGCGATCGACCATTCCTCGAATGACGGCCGGGTCATCGTGGTTGGATGCGGCCACGGAATCCGCGCCCACCACCGCTACGCGCAAAGACCTGCCTTCGAGCGGAATGGTGAAAATATCGACTGACTGATAATTCTCGACCGACTTTGCGATCTGCCGCAGATACGTCGTGAGTTGCTCGCCGTGAAATTTTCCTACCAGCACTTCCGAGAATCGCGGCTCGGGAGCGGAGCCGCCCGTACCGCCCCCGGGCCAACTGGCGGGATAGTGGATGGCGAAGGCAGCTTCCTCGAGATCGCGCTCGAACTGGAAGCCCGTCGCCTGAATGAAGCGCTCGTACTCCGGATCGTGGCTGACGGCGGGCAGTTCTTTGCCCGAGTTCGCTCTCCGCACCCAGCTGAGATTTACATAAACAAAGGCGTCGCCCCCAGGCAACAAACGGGCGGCTTCCGGTGGAGCGCGCTTGCGGAGCTGTACGGCGAGAATCAACGCCGCGGCGATCACCAGGACCACCAGGACGATGGGAAGAGTGCGCCTAATTCGCATGGAATGCGGTCAGGGATGACATGATACCACCGCGGGGTGGGCATGTCAGAAGACGGGGATCAAGTGGAATCAGATGGGCGTAATCGCCTGTTCTCCACAGTTATGACCGCACTCCGGTGTGACCCACCTTGTGCCACTCTTTCGGTCTATTTGACAACGGGGGCAGATGCAGTCGAGTTTGCGGGGAGTTCATCTTTGGTGGAATTGTAGTAGAAGCTGTAGCGAAGGGCGAGATACTGCCCTCCAAAATCACTGGGCAACGGCGGAAGAGGGTCCGAACTCGTGATGCCGGCCCATGCCGCGCGGTCGAGCAGAACGTCACCGGAACTTGTCACTAGCTTCATTCCCCCAACTTTCCCATCTTTCATTACGGCGAATTCGATCATTACGTTTCCGTGTTTGTGCTGCGCCGATTCCGGAATTGCCTTGTACCAATTTTGGCGCACATTGTGCGTCACTCCCTGCAGGTATGTACTGAAATCTACGCCACGAGTGTCGCTGAGAATCTCAAGATCTCCCATTCGGCGGCCCGGCTTGCCAGTTCCAAGGCCGAGGTCATCGCTGTTGACCGTTGCTGCGTGCTCACTTTCAATACTTATCGTTGCGCGGTCCTTTTCATAGTCGACAATCACACGCACAAGAGCGACGGACGGTTCCACGCGGAGAAAAGGAATGTATTTCACGTTCTTGAAGGCGTCCGTCGTGGCTTGCCGAAGAGCGAGCGGCCCGGAAATCACTCGCTCAGATACAACATCGCCTTGCGGGGAGACCGTGAGTTCAAGTTCAACCTTTCCCTCAATGTGCTGCTGCAGCGCTTCCTTGGGGTAAGTAAGGGCCGGCTTATTAAGCAGATTCCTGACGCCGGAGGCAGCATCCACCTTGAGTGGCTCCTTTGGCATTGGAGTAACGGTTTGGCCGGGGGATGAAACTGCCTGAGGAAAAAAGGCGAACAAGAGCGCAGCGACGGAAAAAGCGAAAGGTTTCACGGCATCCTCGCCGGGCAACATCATATACTTTTCCGAGACCACTCGGTCAGGTTGCGTGGAAAACTCGGCTTGTGATAACTTAACTAATTGTCCCGGACATCTGGCAGGGATCAGGGGTATACTTGTGCCTGTAGGCGCGGTTCCCCGAAGTTGCTGGCGTAGCTCAGGTGGTAGAGCATCTGATTTGTAATCAGAGGGTCAGGGGTTCAAATCCCTTCGCCAGCTCCAGGATACGAAAGTCCGGAAGCGAATTCAGCAGCAAAATTCCGGCAGGCAGCGGGACTCAGTAAGTGGCGGCGCAACAGGTTTTTCCAACGCACTCCATTCGGAACGTACTCCGGCGTGTAGTGATCTTCGCGCGGTAATCCGTAGGCGCGATTCTTGGTTTCCTGCTCTGCGAGAATCAGGATTTGCGAAAACCAGTTTGTAAAAACTTGGTTTGCAAAAGTCTGGTTGGCGGCGAAAGCTTGCGAGTGGGTTGCCTCGGCTGCTGGCTGGATGGAAGCGACGACTGCATCGCCCGGCAGTTTTTTGCACAGGTGGGTGAGTGGTTAAAGCCAACAGACTGTAAATCTGTCCCTCCTAGCGAGGTACGAAGGTTCGAATCCTTCCCTGTGCACCAGTATTGAGCCGTTTGGCGGGCGTGACCCTGAACGCAGTGAAGGGGTGAGTCTGCCGGCGAAATCCCGAGCGTTTTTTTGCGAGGGATCTGGCAGGATTTATGAGTCGCTTGACCATGGCGTTGATTGCGTATTCAGTTTTGGGTGCGCTGGCGTTTGCCACGTTGAGCGATTTCCGGATCCGGTCGCTGACCTTGCTGATTCTTGGGTTGTTTGCGTTCAAGAGCTGGGTGCGACGAAAAGATGTGCTGCATCCGGACGGCGACAGCGAGCGGGAGTAGCGGTTGGGCCGATGTTGAGGCGTTTAGCGGGCGTGAGCGAAGCGGGAGCCCGCTGGCGAAATCCCGAGCGTTGTTTGCGAGGGATCTCCGATGCGTGGCGGTTTTGGGCCGATGTAGCTCAGTTGGTAGAGCACTCCCTTGGTAAGGGAGAGGTCACCAGTTCAATCCTGGTCATCGGCTCCAGATTTGATGTGGACTGAAAGCTGACGGCTGATAGCTGATAGCTGGTTTTAAGGGCGGGAGTAACTCAGTGGTAGAGTCACAGCCTTCCAAGCTGTTGGTCGCGGGTTCGATTCCCGTCTCCCGCTCCAGGAATTTGGAAGCACGCCGGACGCGCGGGTTTGCAATCCCGCAAAAGGCGCGGGATTGATCGCGCGGCGTGCTCAGGTCCTTCAGCGACGAAACCATGTCGCCTGAGGACGACAAAGCGAGAGAAATGGCTTTCGAGCAGGCGACGATCAAGGTTCAGAAGGAAGCGGAGTTTGCCAAGCTGCAGGCCGCAGTGGAGCAGGCTTTCGTGCCCGAAAAAGTAGAGCGATTCCTGAAGCGGTTGGATCGCAAAGGAATTCGCGTTCGGGATTTTGAGGGAGTGCTGGCGGCCCGTGCGCTGGAAGACGCAGCCGGATCGCAGGAAAGTTTGAGTGCGTGGCAGTTGTATCAGGCACTGCCGGTTTCAGATCAAGCGCAGATGCGGGAGTTTTACCTGTCGAAGCTGGAAGGCATCGACGGCGCGCTGCGGCACAAGTTTAAGAAGCTTTACCAGTATTACTGAAGGGGTTGAGGAGAAATGGCGAAAGAGAAATTTGATCGAAATAAGCCGCACTGCAACGTAGGGACGATTGGTCACATTGACCATGGCAAGACGACGTTGACGGCGGCGATCACGAAGGTGTTGCAGAAGCACAATCCGAAGATCGTGTTCC
>DATEQW010000061.1:0-12454 GCA_035272245.1 Candidatus Sulfotelmatobacter sp.
GCGCGCGACACCGGCATGGGCAGCCGTATGAATACGATTTTGCAAGTCTGCTTCTTCGCCATCTCCGCCGTGTTGCCCGCCGACCAAGCGATTGAAGCCATTCGCGAGTCCATTCGTCACACCTACGGCCGCAAGGGCGAAGAGATCGTTCAGAAGAACATGAAGGCCGTGGACGAAACTCTGGCCCACTTATTCGAAGTGAAAGTTCCTACTGAACTTACCAGCACGATCGAGTTACCGCCGCCATTTTCTCCTTCAGCTCCGGAATTCGAGCGTGACGTGCTGGGCACGATTTACGCTGGACGTGGCGACGAATTGCCAGTCAGCGCATTCCCCGTGGACGGAACTTTTCCCACCGGAACCGCGAAGTGGGAGAAGCGCAATCTGGCTCTCGAAATCCCGGCATGGGATTCGAACATCTGTATTCAGTGCGGAAAGTGCGCCATGGTCTGTCCGCACTCAGTCATCCGCATCAAGGTTTACGACTCGAAGGAACTCGAAGGCGCGCCCGCAACCTTCAAATCTACCAAGACTCGCGATAAAGAATGGCAGGGCCTGAACTACACGATCCAGGTCGCGCCGGAAGACTGCACCGGCTGCGGCATCTGCGTGGAAATTTGCCCCGTCAAGAACAAGGCCGAGACGCGTCTGAAGGCCATCAACATGGTTCCGCAACCTCCGTTGCGCGTGCCCGAACGCGAGAATTGGGATTTCTTCCTGAAGATTCCCGAGCTCGACCGACGCAATATTAAGATCGGCAACATTCGCCAACAGCAAGTGCAGGAGCCTTTATTCGAGTTCTCCGGCGCCTGTGCCGGCTGCGGCGAAACTCCGTATCTCAAGCTGATGTCGCAACTGTTTGGCGATCGCGCCATCGTTGCCAACGCCACCGGATGCTCCTCGATCTATGGCGGCAACCTGCCCACGACTCCTTGGACGAAAAACGCCGACGGTCGCGGCCCCGCCTGGTCCAACTCCCTTTTCGAAGATAACGCCGAGTTCGGCCTGGGCTTCCGCCTCTCCATCGATAAGCAGACCGAGTTCGCCCAGGAATTGGTCAAGCGCTTGGCCGGAGCGATTGGCGAAGAGCTCGCCACCGCGCTCCTCACCTCTCCGCAGAAGGATGAATCAGATATCTTCGAACAACGCCAGCGCGTCGATCTGCTGAAAGAAAAACTTCACGGTGTAACTTCCGGTGCAAGTTTGAATGATGCCAAACAGCTGCTTTCCGTGGCCGACCTGCTGGTCAAGAAAAGTATCTGGATCGTCGGCGGCGACGGCTGGGCCTATGACATCGGCTACGGCGGCCTCGATCACGTGTTAGCCAGCGGTCGCAATGTCAACGTGCTTGTGCTCGATACCGAGGTCTACTCCAATACCGGAGGCCAGGCGTCCAAATCAACGCCACGCGGCGCAGTCGCGAAGTTTGCCGCCGGAGGCAAGCCCGGACCCAAGAAGGATCTCGGCCTCATCGCCATGAGCTACGGCAACATTTATGTGGCCAGCGTAGCGATGGGCGCAAAAGATGAGCACACGCTGAAGGCGTTCCTCGAAGCCGAGGCCTATAACGGCCCCAGCATCATCATCGCCTATGCGCACTGCATTGCTCACGGCATCGACATGACCACTGGCATGTCGGACCAGAAAGCCGCGGTTGATTCCGGACAATGGCTGCTCTACCGCTACAACCCGGAGCGGACGGCTCAGGGAGAAAATCCGCTGATCCTCGATTCGCGCACGCCCACGCGCAAAGTCTCGGATTTCATGTCGATGGAAACCCGTTTCAAGATGCTTACCAAGAGCCGGCCGGAGGACGCCAAGCATCTCTGGGCGGAAGCGCAGCAGGACGCCATGACTCGCTTCCACCTGTACGAATATCTTGCGCAGCGGAAAGGCGACAAAGAACCCGCCAAAGCCGAGTGAAGCGCACGCTTTGCATAGGAGACGCGGCCAGCTGCGCCTCGCAAGAACAGCATTACTAACGACGTTATCGACAGCGGAGAGGTGTTCGTGGCTTCTCTGCCAGGAGCACCATGATCGACCTCAAAACAAACTATCTCGGTTTGCAGCTTCGGACGCCTCTAGTCGCGTCCGCGTCGCCCTTATCCCAGGAGATTGACAGCATCCGTCGCCTCGAAGATGCCGGCGCCTCCGCCGTTGTGTTGTATTCGCTCTTTGAAGAGCAGTTGCGCCAGGAATGCTTCGAGCTGGAGCACCATCTGACTCAAGGCACGGACAGCTTCGCAGAAGCATCCAGCTTTTTTCCTCAGCCCGATGAGTTTCACCTGGGACCTGAGGGATACCTGAATCACATCAAGAAAGCAAAGAAAGCGGTTTCGATACCGATTATCGCCAGCCTCAACGGCACTACCTCCGGTGGCTGGACGCAGTATGCCAAACTCATCGAGCAGGCTGGCGCGGATGCGCTGGAATGCAATATCTACTCCGTCGCTGCCGATCCCGACCTCACTTCCATCCAGGTCGAGCAGGAATATATCGACATATTAAAGGCGGTAAAATCGGCGGTTAAAATTCCGGTAGCCGTGAAGCTGAGCCCTTTCTTCAGCAATATGGCCAACATGGCGAAGCGGCTGGACGATGCTGGCGCGAACGGCCTCGTCCTGTTCAACCGCTTTTACCAACCCGACATCGACCTCGACGAACTGCAGATCCAACCGAACGTGCTGCTCAGCACTCCGCAGGCGTTGCGGCTTCCGCTCACCTGGATCGGCATTCTTTACGGCCGCATCCGCGCCAATCTTGCTGCCACCAGCGGTGTTCACGGGCCTGAAGATGTCATCAAGCTGGTGATGGTTGGTGCCGATGTGACCATGCTCTGCTCCGCACTCTTACGCAACGGTGTCGAACATCTTCAGTACGTCGAGGCGGGAATGCGGGAATGGATGGAAAAGCACGAATACGAATCGGTCCAGCAGATGAAGGGCAGCATGAGTCAGATCCGCTGCCCCAATCCATCCGCCTTTGAGCGTGCACAGTACATGAAGGCGGTCAAGAGCATTCAACACGTTAGAGTCTCCAGCAGCGAGGCCTGGAGATTTCTCAGCCGAAGCTAGCAGTTCCTCCCGCGCGTCGAAGAGGGGGCGCTGTCATACTTGAAGCGCTGTCAAGGAGAAGACGATTGGCGGGGTACAAGCTCGCGCTCCTACCCCAGATTCTGTACCCCGCCGCATACGTCCTATTTCGCCTGCAGAGTCTCGATGTAGTGGGTGAGGTTCGCCACTCGTTGCTGAACCTGGCCCTCGTGGCCGTGGCTCATATTCCAGAATAACTCTCCCCATATCGGCATGTCTTTTGATCCATGTGCCGGAAGATCATTCGTTCCACGGATGGCTGAAGTAACTTTCAACGCGGGATATCTCCCCCCGTTGTTCTTGCTCAGCTGCGTCAGATCCGTTGGGGGCACTTTCAGCGCGCTAGCGGCAGGCCCGCCGCCTTTGCCGTCCGTTCCATGGCAAACGGCGCAGTAGGACGTATACATCTCTTTGCCCGAAACCGGTGACGTGTTCGCGATCGGGACATGCTGGATGACCGTTTTGTTTTGCTCGGATGTTTGGTCCTGCGCGGCCATCATGCAGACGAATACGACCAGTGCAGGGAATATTAAGATCAGCTTCTTCAGCGACATTGCCTTTCTCCTTTTGGACCAAGATCTTCTTGGATCAAGATCTTGTTTCTGAAACTCAAAGCGCACGCTCCGCTATCAAAAGCGACTGGATTGCCACCCGGAGCGGCGGCAGAAGAAATCGTGAAATTTCCTCTCAAACTATTCATAGTCCACCGTTTCTCGGATTGCTGTGATGAAAAACACAATAGACGGTACCACTTATCACGAGAAATAACACTCCAGTCACCCAGGCTTCCCAGCGAAATGCGTGCATGCCCGCCTTAGCGTGATTTCCGAGGTGCGCTCCTTCACATACATCTGTGACTCCTGTCACATTCAATAAATTCCCGCAAAAGGATAATGACTTCTGATTTCTGGGGTGTTCTACCACCTTAGGCGTGGAGTTCTCATGGCAAAAGGACGCGTTTCCATCGTTGTTGAGCACTGCAAGTCCTGCGGCTTCTGCGTGGAGTTTTGTCCTTCGCACGTGCTCGCCCTCTCATCCGCTTTTAACTCCAAGGGCTACCATCCGCCGCACGTCGTCCATCCCGACAAGTGCAGCGGATGCGACCTTTGCGGCATGTACTGCCCAGACTTCGCCATTTTCGCCACCAAGGTTCCAGGCCCCAAGGGAGATGACAAATGAAGGCTGATCCTCGCGGAGTCCTCACCGGCATTCACTTCCTCGACGGCGATCACGCTTGCTGTGAAGGCGCACTGGCAGCCGGCGCGCGATTCGCCGCCGGTTACCCCATCACTCCATCCACCGAAGTCGTCGAACGCTTCGCCTCGCGCGTGCCCAAGGTTGGCGGAACCTTCATCCAGATGGAAGATGAACTCGCGGCATCTATCACGTTGCAAGGCGCCGTGTGGGGCGGAGCCAAGGCCTTCACCGTTACCTCCGGCCCCGGCTTCTCTTTAATGATGGAACACATCGGCTACGCCGCCATGACCGAAACACCCTGCGTATTTGTAGACGTACAACGCGGAGGCCCGTCCACCGGCCTGCCCACGCTACCCGCGCAAGCCGACATGATGCAGGCCCGCTGGGGCTCGCATGGCGACTACGAGATCATCGCGCTCTGCCCGAATTCTCCGCAGGAATGTTTCGATCTCACAATCAAAGCCTTCAACTTCGCCGAAGAGTTTCGTGTGCCCGTCATGTTCATGATGGATGAAGTCGTCGGCCACATGACCGAGAAAGTAGTCATTCCTCCCGCCGACCAGATCGAAGTAGTGCCGCGCAAGCATACGCGCAAGTCCGTTGAAGACTACCTTCCCTACGGCACCAACGGTGACCAAGTCCCAGAGATGGCGCACGCCGGCGAAGGCTATAACTTTCACGTCACCGGCTTGACCCACGACGAACACGGCTACCCCAACATGACGCCACCGGTTCAGGACAAGCTTGTCCGCCGCCTGCAAAGCAAAATTCGTGACGCCGCCGATCGCATCTCCCTGTTCGAGGAAGAACAGCTTGCTGGCGCCGACGTAGTGGTCGTCTCTTACGGAATCACCTCGCGTGTGGCCCAGCGAGCCATCGAGGTCGCTCGTGGCCAGGGTCTGCGTGTGGGCAAGTTGCGCCTGATTACAGCTTGGCCCTTCCCCGAGAAAAAGATTCGTGAACTGGCAAGCACAGTCAAAGCATTCGTTGTTCCCGAACTCAATCTCGGCCAGATGGTGCGCGAAGTAGAGCGCTCCGCAGCCGGCAAGGCCAGGACATTCGCCGTATCGCACGCCGGCGGCGGCGTTCATAAGCCCGAAGACATCCTCAAAGTAATCGTGGAGGCCAGTAAATGCCAGAGCATTTGATCGACATCGTCAACCCGGTCGAGCCTTTCTTGCGCACCGATCGCATGCCTCACATCTGGTGCCCCGGATGCGGCATCGGCACCACGGTAAACTCTTTCGCCCGAGCCTTGGTCGATTCGAAAATCGATCTTGGCTCCCTGGCCCTGGTTTCAGGCATCGGCTGCACCGGCCGCGTCGCGGGTTACGTCAAGCTCGATTCTTTCCATACCACGCACGGTCGCGCAATCCCCTTCGCCACCGGACTAAAACTGGCAAATCCGAAGTTAAACGTCGTCGTCTACTCCGGCGACGGTGATCTCTCCGCGATCGGCGGCAATCACCTCATCCACGCGGCTCGCCGCAACATCGATCTGAAGGTCATCTGCGTCAACAACCTGATCTATGCCATGACCGGTGGCCAGACCGCGCCCACCACTCCCGATCACTCCACCACTTCCACCAATCCCTACGGCACCTTCGAGCCTTCATTCAATTTGCCGCACCTGGTTGAAGCCGCCGGAGCAGTTTACGTCGCGCGCTGGACCACCTTCCACGTCCGCCAGCTCTCCCGCTCCATCGGCGAAGCGTTTAAGAAAAAGGGATTCTCCTTCATCGAAGTCATCTCACCCTGTCCTACGCTTTATCAGCGTCGCAACAAGCTCGGCGATGGCCTCGAGACCATGAAGTACTACAAAGAGAAGAGCAAGGTTCGTAACGGAGCCCCCACCAACGAAGTCGGCCTCACCATGACCGGCGAAATCATCGTGGGCAAATTCGTGGACCGCGACCGCCCCGACTATCAAACCATGATGCGCGGCCAATTCCAGCAATCGCTCGGCGAGAAATACATCGAGCAAGATCAACCGGAGACAGTATGCAGCTAACAGAGATTCGAGTTGCGGGTTTCGGCGGCCAGGGCGTGATCCTCTCGGCCATCCTGTTGGGCAAAGCAGCCTCGATTTACCAGGGCGCCTATGCCACCATGACGCAAAACTTTGGCCCGGAAGCTCGCGGCGGTGCCTGCAGTGCACAGTTGGTCCTATCCGATTCGCCGGTCCTGTATCCATACGTTACGCAGCCGGACATCCTCGTCGTCATGTCGCAGGAAGCCTATGTCCGCTTCGTCCCCGAATTGAAAGACGGCGGCATCCTTATTGTTGAGCAGGACATGGTGCGAGTCTCCGACATTAATAAGGAGATTCGGGTTTATAGCATCCCGGCCACCCGCATTGCCGAGGATCTCGGAAAGCGCATGGTGCTGAATTCCGTGATGGTAGGATTCTTCACCGCAGTTACGCACCTGCTGGATCCCGAAGCCGTTCGTAAGGCAGTCGCTGATTCCGTTCCGCCCAGCTTCCTTGCCATAAACCTCACAGCCTTCGAAAAAGGATTCGAGTACGGCGTCCACGCTTTGACTGCCGTTACCGAAACTGCAGATACCCAACTCCAGGCGCAGTACTCGCCGGAGTAGGGCCCCGTTGCATTTCTCAGCTTTCGCTGTTGCGATCTGCATCTCTTAAGCTCAAGTTGGTAAGCTACTGATTCCAAAAGGCATTCATCCTTTCCTCTAGCCGCCGCTGGAAACACAGGCTTTAACCTGTTGCGATTTCAATCACGTCGTTGTTGCTACCTTCAGCGGAGGCCGTCAAGTCATTAGCGCAACCCTCCTCCATCCGATTGATTCAGAAGGAGATCGCCACGCTTCGCTCGCGCATGCGCATCTTACGTCGCCTTGGCACGGCGATTGCCTTTAGAAAAGTGTGAGTGGCTCGCAAAGACGAGAATAAAGACGGCTCTCCGACGAGGTGACTTATGACAGTCCTACTGGTTCTCTTCACATTCGCAAGTTTCTTACTCATCGATCATTTCCGCAGCCGCCACGCGGTTGTACAACCGGCATTGCAGGTCGCCGCGCCCAGCAAGGAAGCAAATGCGCCGCGATTGCAGCCCGCTCTGGTTGGCGGCTTCGAAGTCCCCGAGAATCTGCGCTACCATCCCGGCCACACCTGGGCATTGAGCGAGAGCCCCAGCCTGGTCCGCGTCGGCATGGATGATTTCGCCTCCAAGCTGACCGGCAGGCTTGAGAGCATCACTCTTCCGCAGCGCGGCCAGTGGATTCGTCAGGGCCAGAAGATGTGCACCATTCATCGCGACGGCCACACCGTCGACCTGGTTTCGCCCATCGAAGGCAGCGTCTCTGACATTAACGAAGCCATCGTGAAGGATGCGAAGCTCGCTCTTCGCGATCCCTACGGCGAAGGCTGGCTAGTCACCGTTCAGTCGCCCGACGCCAAGACAAGCTTCCGCAATCTGCTGGGCGGCGCAATGGCCCGCTGGTGGACCGAAGAATCCGCCAGCCGCTTGCAACGCCACATGCCGCTGGCAACAGCCGGCGCATACGCCCAGGACGGCGGAGTAGCCGTAGACAACGTCTCCGCCCTGATCCCCGACGACCAGTGGCTGCCGTTGGCAAAAGAGTTCTTCCTGTCATAAGTGCACCTCGCGCAATCCGCGACCACTCGCGGAGGACCGCAGAACCAGGCCGCCCGGATCCAAGGCTGAACCGCCAGGATACCGGGCGGTTGGTGTTTTTGCCGCGAAGATTGTCGAAGGATCCCTATTATTCCATGGGAGATTTCGCTCCAGCTGGAAAAGCTTTGAAGATCACATTGAAGACGATGCTAGAAGATGCGTGCTTCTGGGACTTTTGTCGTGAGCGTTACCGCGCTCTGGCAGGTTCCGCACAGCGCGCTTTCCTTTAGGTCAATCCACTCCACCGCATGGGACGACGCCATGGCGCAGCGGTAGTCATCGCAGTGCGTCAAATGCAGGGTGTGTCCGACTTCATGCACCGCTTCTTTGATCAGTCGCTGGCGGAAGAGTTTGCGGTCGGAGGGTAATCCATAGAACTCCTGCCGCAGCCGGTGCGCCGACACCACAGCACATGGACCACCCATCTGCGCCTCGCCAAAAACGAAGGTAAGAATCGGAATATACATGTCCACAGCCCCGATTCCCAGCATCCGCCATGAATCCGGCGTCAGAAAGTTTTGCATGCGCCGTAGAATTTCCGAGGAGTGATACTGCTGCCGCTCCCCGTGAAACGCGAATTCCGGATCCAGGCGAACCGGAAGCACTCTGCAGGGAACGCGAAGAACCTCTTCAATAGAAGGACAAAGATCCTTCAGCAGTCCGTCCTCTACATTCCCGATCGGCAACAGATGCAGTAGCCTCATCGCGTGCCTTCATCGGGCAACTTCATCGGGCTTCTTCTCTCGATCCACCGAAGCACGGGTCCACCCATATTTCTTCAGCTTGTGATACAGCGTGACCCGATCAATGTCGAGCAGTTCTGCCGCGCGGCTCTGGTTCCCCCCGCACTCCTCCACTACCCGCAGAATGTGGCCCCGCTCAATGTCCTCAAGGCTCTTGCTCGCACCGTTGGAACTCGATCCGGTCGGTGATTTGAAGATGAAATCTTGCTCCTTCAGCTCCGGCTCCTGCCCAACAACCATGGCGCGTTCGACCGCATTCTCAAGTTCCCGTACGTTCCCGAGCCACGGCTGCTGCTGCAACAAGTTCATGGCTGCAGGCGAAACCCGGGTAATGCGTTTGTTCATCGCGAGAGAAAGCTTGCGCACGAAGTGATCCACCAGCAACGGGATATCCTCGCGGCGATCGCGCAACGGTGGCAGCTCGATGCGGAAGACGTTGAGCCGGTAAAAAAGATCGGGACGAAACTTGCCTTCCTCGATTAACTTCTCCAGATCCTTGTTGGTCGCCGCGATGCATCGGAAGTCAACTTTGATAATTTGATTGCCGCCCACGCGAGTGATTTCGCGCTCTTGCAGCACGCGCAGCAGATCAGTCTGCGTCTTGAGAGAAATATCGCCGATCTCATCCAGAAAAACTGTTCCCCCTTCGGCGATCTCAAATTTGCCTTTCTTGCGATACTGCGCGCCGGTGAACGCGCCTTTTTCATGTCCGAAGAGTTCGCTCTCGAGAAGCGTTTCGGTCAGCGCGCCGCAATGGATTACGACCAGGGGATGGAATTTCCGCGGGCTGGCCTGATGAATCGCGCGCGCCAACAATTCCTTGCCCGTCCCACTCTCGCTGGTGATCAGCACGGTGGCATCCGTCGGGCCGACCGTCTCGATGGCGTCGAATATCTTGCGCATGGCAGTGCTTTGTCCGATTAGATCTCCCGGCCGCGTCACTTCCGCTACCGTCTCGCGCAGCAAAACGTTCTCTTGCTCCGTCCGCTTGTGCGCCAGCGCGTTCTTCACCAGATGTGCAATCTCGTCGGGATCGAGCGGCTTGGTCACATAGTCATATGCGCCGTTTTTCAGCGCCGTCACAGCCGTCTCAACCGAAGCGTAGCCGGTCATCATGATGACGATCAACTCCGGATCCACTTCATGCATGCGCCGCTGGAGTTCGATGCCATCGGTGCCGTGCATCTTGATGTCGACCAGTGCGGCATCCCAGCGTTGTTCCGCCAGCCGCGTAAGCGCGTCGCTGGCGTTTTCTGTGGTCGCCACTTCATAGCCCTCTTCCCGGAACCACTTGCCCAGCGAATCGCGCACGCTCAGTTCGTCGTCCACGATCAGCAATTTTCCCTGTGTGCTCACTTCGCTCACCTCGTATTCGCCACGACATTCTCGGTGCCAACGGGCGCCAGCGGAGCGTCCGTCGCTTGGGTTGGCAGAGTTATGACGAACGTCGTTCCCCTTCCCAACTCCGATTTCACCTCGATCTGCCCGTTGTGCCGCTCCACAATGCCGCGACTGATAGCCAAGCCCAATCCAACTCCATGTCCGGTTTCCTTGGTAGTCAGAAACGGTTCGAAAATACGGGGCAGGATCTCCGGCGCGATGCCTGCTCCGTCGTCGCGCACCTGAATCTCGATTTCTGTTTCGTCGTCACTCAACTGGGCATCGAGCCAGAGGTTGCCGCCCCGCGGCATGGCGTCGACGGCATTCATGATCAGCGCGATCAGCACTTGTTCAATCTGCGCCGGATCGCAGGGCACGCGTGGCAGGTCGTGCGCAATCGCTAATTGCAGCTCGATTCCTCCCAAATCCAGTTGGTGCCGCACCAGCAACAAGCTGCGGTCAATCACCGCATGCAGATCGGTCGATTGCACGTTCATGGGCGCGGTGCGCGATAGACTCAGCAGATTCTTGATCAGTTCGCCGCAGCGCCGGCTCTCCGACGCGATCAGCTCCAGGCATTGCATCGCCTCTTCGCGCTTTTCGTGCTCCGCCTGTCCGGACTCCACCCATTTTCGAAGCAGCTTGGCGTAGGTCAGAATACCCGACAGCGGATTGTTAACCTCGTGCGCCACCACCGCCGCCATTTTGCCCAGAGAGGCCATCTTTTCCACGTGCAGCACGTGTTCGTGGGCGCTTCGCAATTCTTTGGTCTTCTCGTCGACGCGATCTTCCAGGGTCTTCGCCCAGCTCACGATCTCTTCGTTCGCTGCGCGCAACTGCAGGCTCATACCGTTGAACGACCGAGCCAAGTCTCCAACCTCATCCTGGGACCGCACTTTGATTTGGTAGCCGAGTTCCCCCAGCGAAAGATGTTCCGTGCCGTTCCTCAGCGCTCGAATCGGTTTGTCGACCACCCACCAGACGAAGAGCCAACTCATTACGCCTACGATCAGCATCGCGGCGGCCGTGTAGGAGAGCGACCGCGCGCTGCTCACCGCAATTTGTGCATCCGCTTTCGCCAGAGAAAGATTTGTGTCCAGCACACCCAGAACTTGCTGCTCGGCAGGATGCGCATGGCAGGAGGCGTTGGAGCAACTGGCCTGATTTTCAATAGGAGTGATGATGCCCAGCACCCGGTGTCCGCCGCCATTGCGATAAATACGAAATCGGTCTGGACGATTCAGCCGCGCCAATGGCTGACTTTGACTGTGGCAGCCGTAGCAGGCCTCCGCCGTCTTGTCGAGAACGTGGCTGACTTCGGTTGCATCGGTGGAGTAGCTGACTCGCCCCTCCTGATCAAGGATGCGAACCTTGACCATTCCCGGCTCATCCGCCATCGTTTGAATCGCGTGGTAGAGTCCTTCGCGATCGTTGCGCAACATGTAATACGTGGTACTGCGCTTGATGACATCGCTCAGCCGCTCTGCACTGGCCAGTGTGGCCTCTTCCAGGTGCTGGCGGTGCAATCGGATATTGGCGTAGCCGAGCAGCGCGAAGATCACAACCATCATCGCCAACAAGGACCCAATCAGCTTGGCACTGAGGCTGCGACGCAGTTGCCTCCATGCTATGTAGCGACGACTTGGCTCAATCTCCAGCATGACTTAAGACCGCGGTAGCTACTTCAGGCTGACTTTCTTTTGCCAGACTCTTCACCGTGTGTTCTTCTTCGGGGAAAATCGGGAGGTATCGGACGGCCACGCCGAACAGTGCGAAGCCCAAAGCGATAATCATCAGCGTGACGGAGAACTCCGTCCACTTCGGCATGTAGTGATGCCCGACGTAGGTCTCGAACCCTGTGAGACTGACATTGAGGCGGTTGGTGATAAACCCGAGCAGACTGAAAACGGACGCCAGATACAGGCCACTGGGCGATAACCTGACCTTCTTGAAGCTGAGCATGGTAATCGGAATCACAAACGCCAGCGTCAGTTCGAGCCAAAGAAAATACGCTTCATAGCTGGGCTTGATGATTTGTCCCAGCATGCCGCGATGGAAGTAATCTTCGAAGCGCAGCAGGGCATTCACCCACAAAGCAACCAGCAAAGCACCGCCCAGTTCGACCAGAACCGGCAGTTCAAGGTGTCGGCCCAACGCCTTCGCGCTCTGCGTCGATTCGAAAATGGTCATTGCCAAACCCACCGCAATCGCCGACCCGAAAAAGAGAAACGGCAGCGCCGGCGTGTACCAGAACGGATGCAGCTTGCTCGGCATAATTAAGTACAGCGAACCGAGCGAACTCTGATGCAGAGTCGAGAGCAGAATGCCTAACACCACCAGGACCGCGTAGATTTTCTTGATCCACTTGATGGGAGTTGTCAGC
>DATEQW010000062.1:0-33426 GCA_035272245.1 Candidatus Sulfotelmatobacter sp.
GCACCACGACCGCGAAAACGTCAACCCTCTGTATTTGCGGCGCATCTTAGCGACGTGGTTGCGCCCAACGCAGGAAGGAAGTAGATACGTCCACATCAGATAGGGAAGATGCCGGCAAGTTGGGCAAGGACCTGATGAGCAAGCTCAGTTCGTTCAAGTTGTTGGCAATCGACAGTGATCCACAAAACCGCGCATTGATTCGTGACGCAATGTCACAGGACGGAATCGAGATACTAACCGCGAGCGACCCTGAGGCCGGCTTCGAACTCTTTCTGCAGGCTCGACCCAGAAACGTCGTTGTTGATCTTAATCTCCCTGACACTATGGGGATGGATTTGCTGGAACGCATGGTTCGAACTGATCCTTCGGTGAACGTGATCATGGTTTCGAATCGCTACTCACCGGATTCCGCGGTTGAGGCAATCAAAAAAGGCGCTTGCGATTATCTGACAAGACCGCTTGATTTTCAGAAGCTTCACCAACGAATTGCAGGCTTTCTAGCAGAGGCAGAGACACGGCAGAAAACGTTAGGTCTGGATCACGAACTGGTGCAAGCCTGTCAATTTGAGGGGATCGTCAGCCGCAGTCCCCTTATGCTGGAGGTATTCGCGAAGATGCGGAGGGTGGCGCCGCACTTCAGAACTGCGCTGATCACGGGTGCGACAGGAACGGGTAAAGAACTGGTCGCAAGGGCGCTGCACACGCTCAGCCCAGCTTTGCCAGATCCTTTTGTGGTTTGCAACTGTTCCGCCTTGGTCGAAAGCCTCGTCGAGAGCGAACTGTTCGGATATGTGAAAGGTGCTTTCACCGGCGCGACACAGGACAAAGCCGGCCTATTTGAAAGCGCAGATGGGGGAGTCATTTTCCTCGACGAGATCGGGGAACTCTCGCCAGGCGCGCAGGCGAAGTTGCTTCGGGTATTGCAAGATCATAAAGTTCGAAGGGTAGGCTCGACCATCCCACGGGAGGTAGATTTGCGGGTGATCGCAGCCACGAATCGCGACCTCCGCGCCATGGTACGGGAAGGGAAGTTTCGCGAGGATCTTTATTATCGGCTGGCTGTCGTCGAAATTGCCTTACCCTCTCTCGCCAACCGGCGCGAAGATCTGCCACTGCTGCAAAGATACTTCGTCGAGAAATTTGCGAAGGAATACGAGAAGCCTATCGCAGGCCTCACCCGACGGGCACAGAGTCGCATGGCAACTTATCCTTGGCCGGGAAACATTCGTGAACTAGAGAGCGTGATCGGGAACGCCTGCATGATGTCGGACAGCAAGTTTCTTGACATCAGCGACCTGCCCGAAAGGATCCAGGCCCAGTCCAGCGACCAATCGTCTGCCGATGAAACTCTCTTTTCCCTGGAAGAGATTTCCAGGCGTCATGTCATGCGTGTGCTGGAGCGGGTCGGGGGTAACAAAGCTCGAGCGGCACAGATTCTCGGCGTTGGCCGTGCCACGATCTATCAACTGCTTTCCCGCATGAAGCTTGAGAAACGTGGGGAGAGCGCGTAGCCCCCAGTTCTCTCGCCGATTCCTGCCGGCCGAGACCTAAGCCTCTGACCGAAATCTGGACGGGATTCCAGACTCTGGACACCCAACTACCTTAACTCTCCGCTTCGGGTTGGTTCCAATACAGTTGGCGATGGGATCGATGGCAACGAAAATGCTCTAAGAGCATTGACGGCAAGGCTTGTTTAGATAACTCCCCCACTCGCTGCGTCCGCTGGTTTCCAACTACTGAACAGGTTCAGAACCTTTGCACAAACAGAGTCAACCCGCGGCCAACACCAAGATTGTCTTACCCCGCCTGCGCCAGGTGGAGGGGCGGGAGTGGTGGCTGTGGGGATTCGCCGTCGCCGTCACACTGGTTCTAACCTTCGGCATCCTTTCGCTGACTTTCCCCGGATTTCATTTAGTCAACGACCAAGTTTACGCGCTGAACCTCAGAGAGTGGGTCCGCGGCCTTGCGGCGCTCGTACTCCTGTTCGACATCTACACGGTTTACCAACACCGGCAACTCCAGCGCACTCGCCGCCAACTGGCAGAGCGCGACCGCCTTTTTCAGCTGATCAGCGAAAATGCTGCGGATATGATTGCCGTGGTCGACAACAACGGAGAGCGCCTTTATAACAGCCCGGCATATCACAAAGTCCTCGGGTACAGCCAGGACGATCTGGCTGGACCGCCCATGGAACAGATCCACCCGGACGATCGGGCTCGAGTGCAGGGAGCTGCGGAGAAAGCTCGCATTACGGGTCGCGGAGAACGCCTGGAATATCGCATTCGCCACAAAGATGGCTCGTGGCGGGTCCTGGAGTCCACCGCCAGCGTCCTTCGCGGGCCAGAGGGTGACGCAGAAGGACTCGTAATCGTGAATCGTGACATCACGGAGCGCAAGCGGGCCGAGGAGATGCTGGCGCACAATGCCTTCCACGATGGTTTGACCAATCTTGCGAATCGCACACTTTTACTCGATCGCCTCGGGCGCGCTCTGGTTACATCCAGGCGACACGCTGATTTCAGATTTGCCGTACTGTTCGTCGACATCGACGGATTCAAGGTTTTTAATGACAGCCTGGGCCACGCTGCTGGAGATGCTCTGCTGATTCAGATCGGCCAGCGTCTGACTGCCTGCCTTCGCCATGTGGACACAATTTCGCGTCCGCAGCTGGGGGAAAGCGAAGATTCGGTTCTCGGTGACGATACGCTAGCCCGCCCGGGCGGAGATGAATTTGTGGTGTTGGCGGAAGAACTGCGAAGTCCCAGTGACGCCATTCGGGTCGCCGAACGCATCCAGGAAAGACTGGCTCTGCCGTTCGATGTGGATGGTCATGAGATCGTGATTACAGCGAGCATCGGCATTGCATTCAGCAGCAACACAAGCGCCGAGGCTCAGGACGTTCTCCGAGACGCCGAAATCGCCATGTACCGGGCTAAACACACCGGCAAAGCGCGGTGCGAAGTTTTCGACAATGCCATGCACGCCGGCGCTCTCAAACGCTTACAGCTCGAGACCGACATGCGGCGAGCCGTCGAACAGGGCGAATTCAAGGTTTATTACCAGCCAATTGTGTCGCTGCAGAATGAACGAATTGTGGGCTTCGAGGCGCTCACTCGCTGGCACAGTCCTCGCGGGCTAGTGATGCCGAACGATTTCATCCCGGTCGCGGACGAGACCGGAATCATCCTCTCCATCAACCGCCAGCTGTTGCCGGAAGCTTGCAAGCAATTGCTTTCCTGGCAGCAACTGTTCCCGTCGGACCCACCTCTCTCCCTTAGTGTCAACGTCAGCCCCAAGCAGTTCGCACAGGCGGATCTGGCAGATCAGATTGGCCAGCTTCTCCATGAGAGTGGCATGGATCCTGGCTGCGTGGATCTCGAGATAACGGAGACAATTGCCATGGCCGACGCGGAGAAGTCTGCTGGGATGCTTTCCGGGTTGAAGGCACTCGGGGTTGGGCTGGACATTGATGACTTCGGAACGGGTTACTCGTCGCTGAGCCGTTTGCAAAGCTTCCGCGTGGACACTCTGAAGATCGACCGAATTTTTGTCTCACGAATGGACAGTGACCGCGAGACCTTTGAAATCGTCCGCGTGATCATCAATCTCGCACACAGTCTGGGACTCAAGGTGGTTGCCGAAGGAGTGGAAACGCGGCCGCAACTTGAACTCCTCCGAGATCTTGGCTGCGAACGCGCGCAAGGGTACTTGTTCTCGAAACCGGTCGACCACGAAGCAATTCTTAAGCTTCTAATGGCCAACCGCTCGCAAACAGTGGGCCTTCTATCAGCGTCTGCAGCATCGGCTTCCGCCTAAAGCAAGGCCACTTCGCAGACAGCGCGCCCAGAACGGAAAGTCAGCAAAAGCCTTGGCGCCCGCTCTCACCTAGCTTCACTTTGAAGGTGCGCTGGTGTTAATCTTCTTGCGCCCATGAAAAATCTCACGCGTCGCCGATTTGGCAAGACTTTGGCTGGCACCGCTGCGGCAGCTTTTGCAAGTTCCTCTCTCTCGCGCATCGCACTCGCGCAGATAGCCAAGGCGGGCTTGCTGCAGTTTCCGCCTAATTTTGTGTGGGGCTGTTCGACCGCTTCCTATCAAATTGAAGGAGCGGTGAATGAAGACGGACGCAAGCCATCTGTCTGGGATACTTTTTCGCACACGCCGGGCAAGACTTTTCAGGGAGAGACTGGCGACGTCGCCGATGATTCCTACCATCGATACAAAGAGGATGTGAAGCTGCTGAAGAACCTGGGGGTGGGCGGTTACCGCTTCTCTATCGCGTGGTCGCGCATTTTCCCCGACGGAACCGGGCAGCCGAATCCGAAAGGCCTCGACTATTACCAGCGAGTTGTCGACGAGCTTCTCAGGAACAACATCGCTCCTTACGTCACCCTTTTTCATTGGGACCTGCCGCAGGCTTTGCCGGGTGGCTGGCAGTCTCGCGATACCTCCAAGGCATTTGCTGACTATGCCGCCTATATTTCCAAGCATCTTTCGGATCGCGTCGGACATTTTTTCACTACGAATGAGTTCGTCTGCTTTACTGACCTGAGCTACAAAACCGGAAAATTTGCGCCCGGCCTGAAGTTGCCGGATGCACAGGTCAATCAGATTCGGCACCACGCTGTGCTTGCGCACGGAATGGCCGTGCAGGCCATTCGAGCCAACGCCAAGCCCGGGACGCAAATTGGTCTTGCGGAAAATGCCACGGTTTACGTGCCGGTGATCGAGGATCGCGAGCAGATCGAGGCGGCGCGCCGCGCCACTCGCGAAGAGAATGCTCCGTTCCTCACCGCACTCATGGAAGGGAAGTACACCGACGGTTATCTCCAGCGCGAGGGTGCGAACGCTCCTAAGGTGGAGGCCGGTGATATGAAAATCATCGGGAGTCCGCTCGATTTTGTCGGACTCAATGCCTACACCCCAGATTACGTACGCGCCGACTCTTCTCCAGCGGGTTACATTGTGGAGAAGCGGCAGTCATCTTATCCGCGCATGGCTTCGGACTGGCTCTACCTTGGCCCGGAGGTACTGTATTGGGCAGTTCGCAACGTTAGCGATATCTGGAAGCCAAAGGCTCTGTACATTACAGAGAATGGTTGTTCTGCGGACGATGTGGTCACCGCGGACGGACGCATCGAGGACACCGATCGCGTCATGTACCTGCGCAATCATCTTACGCACTTGCATCGCGCGGCTTCAGAGGGCTATCCGATCAAGGGTTATTTCCTATGGAGTCTGATGGATAACTACGAGTGGGCGGACGGTTATAGCAAGCGATTCGGTCTGCACTACGTCGACTTCAAGACGCAAACGCGGACGCCGAAGCTGAGTGCGGAGTGGTACCGGGAAGTGATTTCGCGGAACGCGGTCGAGTGAGGCTGTCAAGCAAGCATCCCGGACGATCCACGATTAATCCGCCTGAGAATAAAGTGCCCACGCGCTCGCCAAATCTTGAACAATGTGGCCGAGTGATTTGTAGACGGTGGTCTCTTCCGTTGAGCGACGTCCTTCGACTTCTCCGGCCAACACCTGGCCAATCTCTGCGACAATGTGTTCGTCCCCGATTAACCCCGCTTCTTTGGCTCGGAGAAATTCGGCACCTTGGTTGAGAACGCCCTCGCGACTGTCTGCGATAAAGCGGGAGCGCACGACCAAGTTGTTGTCGACCTCAACTGGACCCGCATGGCTTGAGCCCACAAGATTCAGATGCGTTCCCGGGCGCACCCAGTCTCCCTTCAGGATGGGCTCGGTCGACGAAGTGACCGTACAGACAATGTCGGCCTCAGCGACTGCTTCTTCCACTGTCTGTGCGGAGATAACAGGCACAGCCAGTTCCGCTTGCATCCGCTCTGCCCAAGCACGGGCGCGTTCGGGCGAACGTCCCCACACCACGATGGCTTCAAGATTGCGAATATGGCTGATCGCTCGGGCGTGAGTCGCGGCCTGTTCTCCATAGCCCAGGATTGCCAGGCGGCGGGCGTCCTTGCGCGCCAATGCGTCGGTGGCCACAGCACTCGCGGCTGCGGTGCGGGTTGCAGTGATCTCTCCCGCATCGACAACGCAAACGGGAGCGCCGGTCTCGGGATCGAAGAGAATAACGAGGCCCTGATGCGACGGCTTTCCCAGAGCGAAATTCTCCGCAAAGACGCTGATCAACTTCGCGCCAAACGGAGCACTCGCGCCCATCGCGCCGGGCATTACGCCGAACAGCCTTCCATCGGACAGGAAAATAATTGAGCGCAGAAGCTGTTTGGTTTCGCCGCGTGAAAATGCAATCATCGCCTGGCGCACGATCGGAATACACATCTCGTACGTGAGCCGTTTCGCGACTTCTTCGCGATCGATGAATCGAATCAAACGTTCCTCGTTCCTTCAATCACGATCGATGGCCTGCTATTTCACGAAGAGTAACCCGTGGGGCACGGCCGATTTGAAAACATAGGCGTAGAGCAACACGATGATTCCGACGATGGAACAGAGCGCGACCGAGTGCCAGGCCACAAAGCGAAAAATAATTCCCTCGTTACCGACTTGCTCGGTGGCAGCGGTGGCAATCGTGATGGATTGAGCGTCCACCATTTTCCCCATCACTCCCCCGCAGCTGTTGGCGGCGCACATGAGAATCGGGTCGATGCCGAGTTGTTGAGAAGTAATTCTCTGCAGGCTGCCGAAGAGGGCATTGGAGGAGGTGTCGCTGCCCGTAAGCGCAACGCCCAACCATCCCAGGAAGGTGCCGAAGAATGGATACATCCATCCGGTGCGCGTAAAGGCGAGGCCCAGCACGGCGTCGAGACCGGAGTAGCGCGTCACGTAGCCAAGGCCGAGCATAAAGGAAATCGCAACCATGGCCAGGCGCATCCGCACCAGAGTTCGCCAAAAGATTTTCATCAACTGCACCGGACCCTGGCCGAGCAGGAACCCAGAGACAATCGCTGCGAAGAAACAGCCGGTCCCGGTGGCGGAGAGCCAGTTGAAATCATAACGAGCTGCCTCTGGCGTCGGCTTCGTAACCACCGGCGCTGCACGAAAGACGGCATTGTGAAGGTAAGGTACGTCCCATCCCGGAGGACCGGGACGGACCTTGCCGTTCGGAAGCATGACGCGAAAAGCCGGCGTGGTGGCTTGGTTCATGGCCAGTTTGATCGAGGGCAGTCCCCAGAGCAGCACGAACAATGACAAGATCGCGAACGGCATCCAGGCCTTCAGAACTTGTCCAGCGGTGTAGCTGCGCACCTGAACGAGTCCGTCGAACTTCTCTGCTGCCCAATCTGCACCCATATCGTCCATGATCACCGCGGTCGCCTTATGAGGAACGGGCGCCTTGTCGTCATAATCGAATCGCCAGATTTTTTTGGGCTTCCAGAATCGCAGAAAAATCAGCGCCGCAATAATCGAAACCACGCCTCCCATGATGTCCACCAGATTGCCGTCCACATAGTTCGACCAGGAAAACTGGGTCAGCGCGAACGAGATGCCGACCACCAAGATGGCGGGAAGCACTTCGAAAGTCTCCCTCCAACTCACCATGGTTCTTACCAGCCAGAAAGGAACGAGGACGGCAGTGATAGGAAGAATGCGACCCACCATCGCGTTGAGATCGGATTCCGGCAGAGCCGTCACCGCTGCCAGGGTGTGAATCGGGGTGCCGATGGCTCCCCAAGCTACGGGTGCCGTGTTGGCGATCAGATTTAATGCGGCGGCATGGAAGGGCTTGAAACCAAGTCCGATCATGAATGCGCCCGCAATCGCGACCGGCGCACCGAAGCCGGCCGCGCCCTCGATGAATGCGCCAAAACAAAAAGCGACGAGGAGTACTTGCAGACGACGGTCGGCGGTGATTCCAGCGACCGATTCCTTCATAATTTCGAATTGGCCGGTCTCGACGGAAATGTCATAGAGGTAAACCGCTGCCAGAACGATCCAGGCGATTTTTAATACTCCGAAAGCAACTCCATATCCAAAGCTGACGGCGGCCAACGCCGGCGGCATCTTAAAGAAGATGATGGCAACGACGACGGCAGTTGATGCGCCGGCAATGGCGCACCAATGTGGCTTCACTTTCAGACCGGCCAGCAGTCCGAAAAGAATGATGATGGGCAGAGCCGCGACCAGTGTGGAGAGCCACCAATGGCCGAACGGATCGTAGATCTGGGTCCACTGCATAACTGTCCTCTGACGAACGGAGTATGCTGCGCAACAGATCGATTATCGAATCGATGTCAGAAACGCGATATCTGACCGTAACTCAGTTTGATTCCCAACTTGGGGGCACGTTCACATAGGAACGATCCAACTCCGCGACCGACGGGCAGCCGAGCAACCGAAGAGTGCGGTCGAGATCCGTGCGCAGAATTTCGATCGCGCGATCGACCCCGGCTTCACCCGCGGCGGCTAAACCGTAAGCGTAAGCCCGGCCGCACAGAACGGCGCGCGCCCCCATGCAGATGGCCTTGGCAATATCGGTGCCGCGGCGAATGCCCCCATCCATCAGCACTTCGACGCGGCCGTTTACCGCTTTCACCACTTCGGGCAAGGCCCGCAAAGAAGGAGGAACTCCGTCGAGTTGCCGGCCACCGTGGTTCGAAACGGAAATCGCCGCCGCGCCCTCATCGATCGATCGGCGCGCATCATCCCCGGTCAGCACACCTTTGACGACGATCGGACCCCGCCAGAGTTCTCTGATCCATTTCAGATCGGCCCAGGTTACGGTGGATTCCGCCAACGCCGCGGCGACATCGACCAACGGCATTGGACCCTTACCTGGTACGACAACGTTCGGAAGCGGAGGCACGCCGCCGTCCATCAGGAAGCTGACGAGCCATCCGGGGCGTGAAAGTATTTGCGGAAGATAGGGGATTTTCTCCAGCGGGCCACCGCTAATGAGTTCCCTCATACCGTTGCGATAGTCGCGCTCGCGGATTCCAGAGACTGGAGTATCAATGGTGACGACCAACGCAGAAAACCCAGCAACGCGTGCTCTCTCGATCGCAGCCTCGGCTGCCCCGCGGCCACCCATCAGGTAGAGCTGATAAAAAACGGGTCCCGTGGAGCCAGCCTTTACATCCTCTAGCTTATGGCCGGAAATTGTGGACAGAATATAGGCAGTACCCGCCCTGCCGGCGGCTCGCGCGGCCACCACCTCGCCCCCTGGATGCATCAGCCGGCTGTAACCGACTGGCGCGAGCAGGAAGGGAAGAGAAAGATCGAAGCCCAAGACCCGCGTGCACAGGTTGCACTGCTGGACCGCGACCGCGTGGCGCGGCCGAAACGTGACATCGTTAAAGATTCGGCAATTTTCCCTGAGCGTGACCTCGCCCTCCGCGCCGCCGTCGAGATAATCAAATACCGGCTTGGGAATTCTTTGGCGAGCGATCGGGCGAAAGTCCTCGATGCACACCACGCGAGGGGACGCCACCGATCGAGAGGAGATCGTCATTATTATGGTTCCAGGATTAATGAACCCAGAAACAGTCGGATATGGTACCACTCGGCGAAAGGGATGAGGAATGGAAAGTTAAGCGTGGTGACATCAAAAAGAGATTAGCCGGCGGTCACGGTCCGGCTACGCCATCTCCTTTCGTAACCTGAAACGGCGGCTTAACGGCAGACATGAGTAGCGCAATATTGAAGTTTAATTCCCCTTAGTCCGATGTGGCCTTTGAATGGCAGGAACCACACCGCGTTTCGCGCCAGATCAACCGATTTCTGAGGAGAATCTCAATGTCCACTACCGCCGTTTCCAGCAGTTCGTTGAGCCAGCAATTGCAGTCGTACTTTCAGACCAGGAGAAGCGATTTGCAGCAACTCGGGGAGGCGCTCAGTTCGGGCAACTTAGCGAACGCTCAAACTGCCTATAACAGCATCAACACACTTGGCCAGAGCGGTCCGTTCAAGGATGGGCAACCGTTTATTTCGCAGCAGCGGGAGCAGGACTTCAATGCTATCGGATCGGCTCTGCAGTCGGGAGACCTGGCGGGTGCGCAACAAGCGTTTGCTACGCTGCAGAGCACATTTCACCACAGTGGACCGCTCGGCCCGGCGCCCGCCCCAATTGTCCCCGTCAGCAGCGGTCCGGAGATCGTGCTCAACCTGAGCAATGGCAGTAACAGTACGACTGCAGCCACTCCGGTTGCCGCCAGTAGCAGTACGACTCCAGCCACTACGGCTGCGGCCAGCGGCACTGGTCCCGAGATCGTGCTCAACTTGAGCAGCGGCGGCAACAGTGCGACTCCAGAGCAGATTACGATCGACATTAATAATCCGGGCAACGGTTCACCGGAACAGGTTTCTCTCAGCGTGGGCAATCCGCAAGAATCGTCCCAGCCTGAACAGATTACGTTCAATTTGAATCCGAACAGCAACGAACAAATCGTCGTCAACCTGTTGGATGGTACGTCCAGTACTGGCTCTTCGAGCGGCACATCCTCGGCGAGCACCGCTACCAGCGGTGGCCTTAGCGTTTCAGCTTGAAACCGGGCAACCGAATCGGCGCCGTGTGGAGCAGGCGCAGTGCTCCCCCATCTACACGGCGCCACCGGGATTGCTACCGGGAAAGCGTTGACTGACTACCTTGCTGATCCCATAGTGCAGAACGTCAACTAGCCGTGGAATGCTAAATGAGCCCATGCGAAATCCATGAGCGGACTGGTTGCACAACGCTCCAGATCGCGGGATGAAATCGTCAAGCAGCGGAAACATTTTGTAAGTAAATGGAAGCAATCTCTGCTCGGCGGCATTGGGCGTCTCATCCGGCGACATGTCCGCCATGATGCGAACCAAAGCACCGTCGCTGCGGTTCAGGCGAATCGCGTCTTTCACCAGGTAGAATTTGGCCCAATATTCACTGGCCACTCCGCGATCATGGGCCCAGTACCAATACAACACCAGTTTGCGCGCGCCGGACCTGGCCACGACATAGCGGTTGGCCGGGAAAGGAGCGTGGCCGGGCGGCGAAAGAGTAACTCGGTCATTCGATTCTGCAGTCCATCCGGCGCCGGGGAGGCAATTCTGGGGTGAATGGATGGTATCGCCGGCGCGTTGGCTCGGAAAGTATGCCACGAAAAGATCGACGCGAGGCACGTCACTGTCCGGATCGGAGTAGCTGCGCACCAGAAAATCGCCTGGTCCCAAAATCTTGAGCGTGTCTTTATCCAGCAGAATATCTTTCCCACTCCAGTTGCCAAGCTGCGAGGGAAAAGAGGAAAGACGTAAGTGCGCGGGAACGCACTCGACGCGTCCCTGGAGGAGAATTGCCGTCAGCCCGATGAAGCCAGCGGCCAAAACAAAGCGCCATCCGCGGAATGTTTTCATCATTTATTTATACCCATCCTCCGGCCAGACCATGCGAAACGCGCGATGAAGAAGATAGAGCATAACCAAAGAAGCGACAAACATGAGCCAGCCCTGGAATTCGTGGAAAAATCCTTGTGCTTTGTCAGGGTCCCAGTATTGGACGAGCAATCCCGTGACCACGATGCGCAAGCTGTTGGCGGCGACAGCGATGGGCAGCGCGGCCAGTGCCAACAGGACACGAAGCGAAGTCTTACGCTCCGCGAGATAACCGTAGATCACCGCAAGCGTGGCGAGTGACATCAACGAGCGAATGCCGCTGCAGGCGTCGGCTACCTCTAAAGCCATGTGCGGCAGGATGATTACATTCCCCTCTCGTAAAACGGGTACGCTTAACCAAGGGAGAATTGTGCTGGCAATCTTCGAGGCTAACAACTGGAGCGGCAATGTGATCTGGTTGAAAACGATTGCAGGGATAGGGATCATCAGTGCCAGGAATGCCCAGGGAAAAAGAATCGCGCGGAAAAAACTCCAACCCAGGAAGAGAACTGTCAGCCCAGCCAGCACGATGAGCAAGGAGAAACGCGAAAGAAAAATCTCAGCACCCATCTGACCAATAGCCAGTACGCAAAGCCCAAACCCTAGAACGAGAAGACCCGACCACGAAGGGTGCAACTTGATTCCCGCTAATCGGGATCGTTCCTGCCAGATCACAAAGCCGGCAAAAAGAGGAACAAAGAAACCGTGGGAAAAGTCCGGATCGCGCCACCATTGCGCAACAAGGTGGGTCAGCGTCGATCCATAGAGCCACAGGAGTAAGCCGCAGAGAACGAGGATCTGCCAAACCGGGAGCAGCCCCGACTTGGCCGGACCTGTCGGGTGCGCAACTGGTCGCTCAAATCGCAATACTGGGCTCAACGAAGCGGTGTCGATAATTTTTCTGCCTATGGGGGACGCCCACAGCATATGCGAAGTGATAAGTGTCCGCAATTACCCGAGAGCAGGATGAATCAGAATTTTTGCCAGAACCTCGAGCCAGCGAGGAGGGAAAAGAACGTAGGAATCGCTTCTTGGAACGGCTGAGGGTTAATCCAATAAATCGCAGTGAATGGGCAACGACTTTCCCTTTTGTGCGGCATGATATGCGGTAGAATAGGTGCTTGTTTGACACGAATGGCCGGCGTTATTAGCTTTAACCTTCTGATAACAAAGCTCATAGCATCCGTAGAGTCTTCCAGCAGGCCGGAATTTGCGATGGTACTCCCCCTGCATGAAAATCTTCCGGGAGGGCCTTGTGAGTTGGGCCAACTCACGGACACGCAAGTAAGATGAATTCGGGTTTCCTGTGGTGGTTGGAGCGTTTTCGCTGAAACGAATCGAACCTCCTGCTCCCCGTGAACGGGAGAGAGCTTGCTTCTATACTCCTTGCCCGTAGCCGCTTGAGCCCTCGGCGGTCCACGATATAAGGTTACAAGTCTGTTACAAAGCTTTGCTGTGCGAAGTGAAACAGATAGGATGTTCACCGGGCGTCTTAGCTTCACTAGGAGAGCGCATGAAGAGAGTACCCAAGCTTGCCTGTCTGGCCCTGCTAGCTCTTGTGGCGGCCGGCACGCAGGCCCAGGACAACACAGATCAGGTAGCCGCTAAGCCAGCGCCGGCGGTTGCCCCAGAGGCGCAAGGCCCTGCGTCGGATGCTCCCGCTGATTATGTGATTGGGGCGGATGATACCTTGCACATCTCGGTTTGGAAGGAACCTGATATTTCAGCCACTTTACCGGTAAGGCCAGACGGGAAGATTTCTCTTCCACTGCTGAATGATGTTCCGGCGGCGGGCCTTACGCCAATGCAATTGGCCGCTTCCATCACCGAGAAACTCAAGAAATATATCGCTGACCCGCGCGTGACGGTGGTGGTGACGGCGATGAATAGCCGTAGAGTCTTTGTAACGGGCGAAGTAAGCCACCCGGGAGCCCTGCCCTTGCTGCCGAACATGACCATGCTGCAGGCGCTCTCGAGCTCGGGCTTTACGCAGTTCGCGAATCTCAAGCGCATTTACCTGTTGCGCAATGAAAACGGCCGGCAGGTAAAGCTACCGTTTAACTACAAAGAAGTCGTGAAGGGTGAGCACCCCGAGCAAAACATCAAACTGCGGCCAGGTGACACGATAGTGGTGCCGTAGAGAATTTATGATGAGCAAACACCATAGACCGTGGTCGCTCGGGATGCTGCTCCTCGCGGTGAGCGCCGCCTGGGGACAGGACAATACCGCCCCACCGTCGGCGACCGCAAGTCCGGAGGCAAGTCCACAACAGCCGGTCCCAGCTTACGGCCCGGATAATCCGGCGCCGTCCATTAGCGACAACCCTCCGATCTCAGGAGTGGATTTGCCGAACCTTGAACCCCACGCTGCACCGCTGAGCTATATCCAGCCGGGCGCGCACGTGAGCGAGTCCGTGGATTCCAATATTCAGAATACTCTGGGTGGATCAGAGACCCAGTCCATCTCGCGAGCGGAAGGTAGTCTCGAATTGCATCGCCTCTGGAGCCACTACGATCTCTCCCTCGACTACCTTGGCGGAGTCGGGTATTACAACGTGAGAGGCCTGGGTCTGAAACAGATCGAGGAACTCGGCTTCTATCAGAAAGTTACATGGAAGCGGGGAGAATTAGGAATTCGTGATGCTTTCAGCTACCAGCCGGAGGGCACCTTCGGCAGCGCCTACGGCTCGATAGGGACGGAGGGGGCGGGTTTAGGAGGGATCAGCGCTTTCTTCGGGGGAACGGCATTGGGCGCTTTGGGGCAGGTTCCACGCATCTTGAACCTCAGCCTGGTGGATGTGGTCGAAACTCTGACTCCGAAGTCCTCCATAACTGCGACTGGTGGTTACGCCTTCGTGCACTTTCTGCAAAACGAGCCGGGTACGAGTGCCGGTGCGAGTACCCCGTTCATCGGAAATAGTCAGGTCTCGGGCCAGTTGGGTTACAGCCGCGTGCTCGGTCCGCACGATCAAGGGGCAATCGTGTATGGGTACCAGAACTTCAATTTTTCCACGGGCACAACTCTGCATAGCAATCTCATCCAGTTGATGTGGGGACATCGCATTTCCGGGCGTATGGATCTCCTTATTGGTGCCGGACCTCAATTCGTCCAACTCGACCATGTGCTTTCGTTGGTGGGCGAACCCACCTCCGCGGATACGATTCCTCCTTGCGTTCGGGCGTCTACGCAGCAGGATCCGCTGGCCGAGAACTGTCCCAGCAACGATCTGCGCATCTCCGCTGCCGGGCGAGCCCGACTACGTTATCAATTTCCGAAAACCAGTCTTACCGCCTCCTATGAGCACTACCTCACAGCTGGATCCGGATTCTTCGCCGGAGCGGAGACCGATATCGCGCACGTGGTCGCGACGCGTCCCTTGGGCCGAGTCTGGACCGTTTTTACTGACATCGGATATTCCCGCAACAGCCGGGTGCTGGGTAGTTCTGATGAGGGCGTGAGCGCGAATGTCTATCAATACGGTTTTGCGGGGCTCGGCGTCCACAGGATGTTCGGGCGGAATTTTCACGCGTTTGCCAGCTATCAATTTAACGAAGTGGCCTTTGACAGCTCCTTTTGTGGATCGAGTGGCGCCTGCAACCGAATTTCGCAGCGCCATGTGGGAACCATCGGATTTGATTGGACTCCGCGTCCAATCCGGCTCGACTAAATTCTTATCTTAGGCTGGCGTTGAGTGCCAGCGGAACGGGTATTGAGATGGAAAACCGCGAACTGACCCTAGACGATTATCTGGCAATGTTGCGCCGCCGGCTGAAAGTGATTTTGATTCCGGCGCTGCTGGCTCCCATAGGCGGGATTGCCGTCTCTCTTCTTTTCTCCTCCAAGTACACATCGGAGTCGCTGGTCATGGTGGAAGGTCAAAAGGTCCCCACGGGCATTGTTCAGCCTGTGGTCACGGCTGATTTGACCGAGCGCATTGCCACTTTGCAGCAGCAGGTGCTTAGCGAAAGCGTCCTTCGGCCGATGCTGGAGCGCACCGGGTTGATGAAGCCTGGGCAGAACCTGGATGACGCCATCGAAACGATCCGCGCCAATATGGCTGTTGAAGAAGTGGAAACTGATCTAGCGGGGATTGGTACCGACAAGAAAAAATCCGGCCCACAGCCCAGCCCGGTTCCCGGCTTCAACGTTAAGTACACGGCTGGGAATCCGCGCGAGGCGCAGCAGATCTGTAACGAACTGACATCGCTGATGCTGGAAGAAAATCTGAAGTCGCGCGAAGACGTCGCGCGCGGAACCACGGACTTTCTCCAGAAGCAGCTCGAAGACACGAAGCACAACCTGGATGATCTGGATAGCAAACTGGCCGCGTTCAAGAAGCAGTACATGGGACAACTCCCGGGAGACGAAGACAATAACCTGAAAATCCTGATGGGGTTGAACTCGCAACTCGATGCCAATACGCAGACGCTGAATCGCGCGCAGCAGGACAAGTCTTACACCGAATCGCTTCTGGCTCAGCAGATTGCGGCATGGAAGGCTTCGCAGTCGGCAAACAATCCGCAAACTCTGCAGCAACAGCTTTCACAACTACAGACACAACTCATCGACCTGCAGGCCCGCTACACCGCCGATCATCCTGATGTCATCAAAACCCAGGCGGACATTGCACAAGTGAAGAAGAAGCTGGCGGAGATCAACACTGCCACCAATGATGCGAGCAGCACTTCTCCGAGCAAAGAGTCGGGGTCGGACCCGCCCGAGATACGCCAGTTGCGGCTGCAGATTCACCAATACGAAGACTTGATTGGCCAAGCTTCGCGCGACCAGAAGAAGCTGCAGGATGAAATAGCCGTCTATCAGGGACGGGTGGCGTTGAGCCCCGCCATCGAAGAGCAGTACAAGCAACTGGCCCGCGATTACGACAACACCCAGAAGGTCTACCAGGATCTGTTAGCCGACAAAAGCAAGTCGGACATAGCCCTGAGGATGGAGCAGCAGCAACAGGGAGAACAGATGCGGCTGTTGAATCCCGCCAGCGTGCCGGACGCGCCGAGTTTCCCCAACCGCTTGTTTTTTGCCGGCGGCGGATTAGGCGCAGGGTTGGCCTTAGGGGCTACGCTCGCGATATGGCTGGAGTTTCGCGACAAGTCGATTCGTACCCAGGCAGATGCAGAGGCGGCGCTGGAATTGCCTATGCTGGTTTCGATGCCCTGGGTGGTCGAGACCCTTCCGGCCAATGGCAACGGTAAAGGTCATTTCTGGAAGCGGAAGCCTCCCGAGCATATGAAAGAAGCGGCTAGACTCTAGGGCAAGTTTTGAGCTGACGACATGTACAAAGAATTCTATGGACTGCGGGCGAACCCATTTAACGTGAACCCCGATCCGCGTTATTTATTCTTGACGCGGCATACCGAAGAGGCGCTGGCATGCCTTACGTACGGCATCCAGAGCCGCAAAGGCTTTGTGCTGCTCACCGGGGAAGTGGGCACTGGCAAGACCACGCTCATCAACAAGCTGCTGGAATGGCTTCGCCTGCAACAAGTGGCCACCGCATTCGTGTTCAACTCGCGTCTGAATACGACTCAGTTTCTTGACTACATGATGGCGGACTTTGGCATTCCTTGCGATTCGAAGGCCAAGAGCCAGGTGTTGCTGCGTCTCTACAACTGGCTGCTGGACCGATATCGCGCTGGCGAAACTGCGGTCCTCATCGTGGACGAAGCGCAGAACCTTACCGATGAAGTTCTGGAAGAAATTCGAATGCTTACCAATCTCGAGACCTTCACCGAGAAGCTCTTGCAGATCGTGCTGGTCGGCCAACCGGAACTTGAGCTGAGGTTGAAGCAACCACAATTGCGTCAGTTGCGTCAGAGGTTGAGCCTACGGGCCAAGACGCATCCTCTTACCTTGGAGGAAACCAAAGCTTACATCCAGCAGCGATTGCGGATCGCGGGTGCCAGTGGCGGGCAGATTTTCGACGCGGAATCATTGGTTGAGATTCACCGCTGTGCCAACGGCATTCCCCGCGTTATCAACCTGTTGTGTGAACACTGTTTAGTCAGCGCTTTCGTTGATCAGCAGAAAGTCATCGGACCCTCGGTCGTGGAAACGGTAGCGCGCGATTTCGACCTGGGCGACGGCACCTCCGCAGGGGTCTTAACCAGACCTCATACTACGGCGGACCAAGAGAAGCCTGATTTGGTCGAGGCCCTCCGGTCACTCGCGACTCTGGCTGATCGGTTGCGCGAAGAAGAGAAGCATCTCTCCAAGGAAAGGAAGTTATGAGCAGAATCCACGAAGCTCTAAAGAAGGCCGAACAGGAACGGGTGACCTCACAGGGAGGTGCACCCCAACCTAATCACGCGACTGAATCCGCGATGCCGACAGAAGAGCCGTCTCTTGAGGTGGTGCCGGGCTATCCCTCCAATGGGGGAGTACCCCTTACGTCAGCGATGCCGTCATTCGCCAGTCCCTTCAACCTCGACACTTTGATGGCCCGTTGTGTCCCTGGGACATGGGCGCCGGATGCCAGTACCATGCTGTTCTTCAATGGGGATGATAACGCGCCCGGTATCGAAGAATTCCGCACGCTGCGCTCGCGTCTTTATTCCGCGCGCGAGAAGATGACACTAAAGAAGGTCCTGGTTACGAGTGCCCTGCCGAAGGAAGGGAAGTCGTTTACGGCTGCGAACCTGGCTCAAGTCCTGGCGCGCCAGCACGGCCGCCGGGTGCTATTGGTGGATGGCGATTTGCGCGGCCCGCGGTTGCACATGATGCTGGGCACACCTTCTTCGCCCGGGCTGGCGGATTACTTGTTGGGTGAGAGCGACGAATTCTCCATCATGCAGCGAGGACCGATGGAAAATCTGTTTTTCATTCCCAGTGGCCACGAAATTTCCGATCCCGCTGATCTGATCGCCAATGGACGATTGCGGATCCTCCTTCAACGGATCGAACCACTGTTTGAGTGGATCATCATTGACTCACCCCCGGCCGTGCCAGTTTCCGATTCCAGTGTGCTGGCGAAAGTCTGCGACGGGGTTCTCATGGTGGTTCGCTCCAACGTGACACCGGTGGATATGGCGCGGCGGGCACGACAGGAATTTCCAGAGGAGGCCCTCCTTGGAGTCGTGCTGAATGGCGCGAACGCCGATGTGCTGCCCTACACTCGCTATTACTACGACGAAGCAGAGAACAACACATTCAAATCCAAGACCTAGGGAAACAGGGAACCGTGATCCGGCTGTTCAAAGTCTATTATCCGCTCCGCACGCTGGTCTTGCTGGCGGGGGAGGCCTTGATCGTTTGGGTTTCTTTCGTGCTCGGCACCATGGTCCGGAGTCAGGATAGCTGGTTGCTGCTGAATGTCGAAGGTGGATACCTTAAGATCTTTGTCGTCACGGCGGTCGTGCTGCTGCTGTCCCATTGGCTAGACCTCTACGACTCCTCCAGCCTCGATAGGAATTGGGAACAAGTTTTTCGCATCCTGCTGGTAATTGGATCCGTAACTCTCGCCCTCGCCGCAGTGGCCCTTCTGTTTCCCGAACTCATGCTGGGAAGTCGTTCGACTCTCCCGGGAATCATCATCCTCATCGTCATGCTGTCTTGCTGGCGCGGGGCTTACAGCTGGATGGTGAAACAGCCGTTCATGCGCGAGCGGGTGTACGTGCTGGGCACGGGCGAGCGCGCCGAGAGACTGGTCAATGGCCTGCGCCGGCGCGCCGCCCTCGGCATCGACGTAGTGGGTTGGACGGGAAAGGTCGATGGCGAACTGACTCGCGAATCCGTGGCGGCAAATTTGATGGAGGTACAACATGGACGAGGTTTACATCGCGTGATTGTTGCCTTTCCGGATCGCCGTGGAACATTGCCGGTCGAAGAACTATTGGAATTGCGACTGCACCACGGCGTGCGGGTGGAAGAAGCCACTTCGTGGCTGGAGAAAATCTCGGGCAGGATCGAGGTCGAACAGCTGTATCCGAGTTGGTTGATTTTCGCCGAAGGATTCCGCTTCAGCGTCTTCTTCCGCGTTGTACGGCGGGTGCTGAACTTCTCCGTGGCTTTGCTGGCCCTGGTGGTTTCGCTCCCCTTGCTTCCACTTATTGTCCTCGCAATTAAGCTGGGTTCACCCGGTCCCGTGCTTTATCGGCAACAGCGCGTGGGGCGGCGTGGCAAGATCTTTCATTGTTACAAATTTCGTACCATGCGTCAGGACGCGGAAGCCGATACTGGCGCAACCTGGGCAACGGATAACGATCCACGCATCACTCGCATAGGCAAAATCCTGCGAACCTCCCGCCTCGATGAAATTCCGCAGTTGTGGTGTGTCCTGAAAGGCGACATGCATTTTGTGGGTCCACGCCCGGAACGTCCGGAATTTGTCGAATGGCTGAGCAAGGAGATTCCGTACTACGGCGTACGCCACGTGGTTCGTCCCGGCATTACGGGATGGGCACAAGTGCAGTACAAGTACGGAAACACTATGGAAGATGCTCGAGAAAAGCTGCAGTACGACCTGTTCTACATAAAGAACGCTTCTATCGGTCTGGACCTGCTCATTATGTTTCAGACCATCAAAATCGTCGTGCTCGGCCGGGGAGCGCAATGAAGTGGTTGTTCTGGGGAGCAGTTCTTCTGATCGGGTATGCCTACGTCGGATATGCCTGCTGGTTGTGGTTGCGATTGATGTGGCGTTCCTATCCGGTGAGGCATGGCGCGTGTACGCCGCCGGTGTCAATCGTCATGGTGGTGCGTAACGAGGAAGAGACTCTGGAAGCCAAGTTGCAGAACCTGTTTTCGATCGATTATCCGCCTTGCCAGATCATCGTGGTCTCTGACGGATCTAGCGACGGAACAGATGACATCCTGCGCGCGCACAAAGCGCGTCTGGATCTGGTGCTAAACCAGACTTCGCAAGGTAAGGCTTCTGGTCTGAACGACGCAATCAAGGTGGCTCGCGGTGAGATCGTGGTATTTACCGACGCCCGTCAGCGGATCGAGCCTGAAGCGGTGCGCCTGCTGGCTGAGAACTTTGCCGAACCCGAGGTGGGATGCGTGAGTGGTGAGTTGATGCTCGGAGAGGCCGCGAAAGGCGAGAGCAGCCAGGGATTGGGCTTATATTGGCGCATCGAAAAGCTGGTTCGCGAACTGGAATCGGCCTCAGGCTCGGTGGTGGGTGCAACCGGGGCGTTCTATGCGGTGCGGCGCGAGTTGCTGACCAGCGTTCCGCCAGGGACGATTTTGGATGATGTCTATTTGCCGATGCAGGTGGTGCGACAGGCGAAGCGCACCGTTTTCGAGGCTCGCGCGCGAGCATGGGACGCGCCGGATCTTGGCGCGAAAAGGGAATTTTCGCGGAAGGTTCGAACCCTTAGCGGTAACTATCAGTTGGTTCAGTTGGAGCCCTGGTTGTTGAGTAGCCGCAATCCGATTCGGTTTGAGTTTTTGAGCCACAAGCTGTTGCGTCTGGCCGTTCCGTTTGCGCTCGGAGTGCTTCTCATAGCCTCCCTGCAACTCAAGGGTCCTTTCTACCGGGCTGTCTTGACGCTGCAATTGTTGTTCTACGCTCTGAGCGCCCTGGCCTTGAGCCGTATGGTGAAGCGCGGAATCATCGCGCGGATTGCCGATGTGGCGGGCGCTTTTGTCTTGCTGAATGGTGCCGCCGCCGTAGCTTTGGTCAATTTCGTAGCTGGGAGACGAGCAGCATGGACGCGTTGAAGACAAGTGCTGGCCTGGAGGAGCAGATTAGACCGGCCGGCGTAGAGGCGCAGCCAGCGGTTCGCTCGGGACTACTCGGTCGGTGGGTCTTGCTACTGGGATCGATCGCGCTGGTTTGCGTCATGGCTTGCCACAACATCGGCAAGGGGGAATTCGATTACTATATCGACGAGGCACAGCATGCAGTCACCGGTCTGTTCGTAGCGGATTTCTTGCGCGACTTGCCGCTGAGACACCCTGTGCAGTATGCGTACTTGTACTACGCGCAATACCCCGCTGTTGCCATCCTCCACTGGCCACCGCTGTTCTATCTGTTCGAAGGCTTGAGCTTCCTCTTGCTTGGACCTTCGGTCGTGTCCGCGAGGCTGACCGTAATTTTCTTTAGTGTCGTGCTCCTCTACCAATGGTTTCTGCTAGTGGAGGAGCTGCAGGACTCGTATACGGCGGCCATCAGCACAGCGGTTCTGGGACTACTTCCCATGGTGCTTCTATTCGAGAAGACCGTCATGTTGGAGATCCCTTCGTTGGCGCTATGCGTAGGCGCAATTCGGCACTGGATACGGTATCTCGACCAGGGACGCAGGAGTTCTCTTTATTATTTCGGCCTTTGGCTTAGCGCTGCGCTGATGTGCAAGCAAACCAGCGTGTATTTGCTGGTTTTCTGTGCACTGACGCTGTTAGTGACTCGGAAATGGAAGCGTATATTCTCTCGTGACGCGCTTGCGGTTGGTGCCTTAGTTGCTGTGCTTGCCGGACCCTTCCTGGTGCTGATGCTGTTTATGCAGGGAAAGGCTGTGGCCAACGATCTTGGTTCTCACCGCATGAGCGGTTGGGAGCAGATCTTTTACTACGCTGAGACATTGCCCAGTTCTTTTTCGGTGATGTTGCTTGTGTTGGCGGCCTTGGGTCTGCTGCTTGCGTGGCGCTGGAATCGGCGTGGGCAGACTTCTCTCATGGTGTGTTGGATTCTCGCTGGTTATTTGACCTTCTCCTGGTTCGGGCAAAAGGAGGCGCGTTTCGCCATCTATTGGTTTCCGCCCTTGGTCTATCTCGCCGTTGGGCTGCTCACGCAATTCTTCCGGGGTTCTAGCCTTCGAATGACGATGCGAGGGGTCGCTGCAGCGCTGGTCGTGCTGTTGGCTGTGCCGGCCTGGAGTCAGCAGAGACCTTACATCTCGGGCTACAAAGACGTGGCTTCGCACCTGGTGAATCAGTACCACGCTGGGATCGTTCTTTTTGACGGGCCAGTGCCGGGCAATTTTGTTTTCTTTATGCGGGCTCTCGATCCCGCACGGCATTTTCTGGTCCTGCGGAAAGTGCTCTATGCCGACGATATCCGGCCCGGGAAAAACAGCGAGCAGCTGCTGCATAGCCGGGAGGATTTGACCGACGCTTTCCGCCGGGATGGCATTCGCTTTATAGTTGTTTCAGAAAATCTCGCGATTCGCTTTGATTCGCAGCGCATTCTGCGGGACCAGTTGCACGGCGATCAGTTTCAACTTTTGGAACGTTTCCCCATATCAAGCAACGAAGCGAGTTGGAAGGGCGAGCAATTGCAGGTCTACGAGAACAAGCAGTGGACTCCTCCCAGCGAAAAGGTCCTGCGGATTCGGATGCTGACTCTGCCGCACGACATCGTCGTGCCCTTTGAACAATTCGAGGTTAGCCATCCGTAGCCCTGGAGAGCAAATGAATAGACCGACAAGAAAGCAGTCATGACATTGCAGAGCACATCGACGGGCGCCAGATGGCGTTCCGCAGGCTGGGCAGCGCGCGCCAAGAACGCCGTTTCCCTGGAACGACGTCCTTTTGTTTTCGGCGCTCTTGTCATATTTTTCGGTCTCTACTACTACCGGCCAGAAGATTTCATTCGCGTCCTGGCGTACATTCCGATGGCCAGGATTGCCGGGGTGATCGCATTTGTGGCGCTCCTTGCCGGAATGATGGGCGGCGCCAAGATAAAGACTCCGAGAGCGATCAAGATCCTCTGGTTGCTTCTCGTGCAAATGACGATCTGCATTCCTTTCGCGATGTGGCCGGGAGGAGCTTTCCACACCGTCTTTGATAAGTTTTCTAAAGGAGTGGTGGTGGCCATGCTTATCAGCATGGTGGTAGTGACGGTGGCGGAGTTACGGAAGTTGCTCTGGATCCAGGTGAGCGCGGTCGCGCTCGTCACTTTTTTTTCGATCGCACTCCGTCACTACAATCAAGGCGGCCGGCTTTCCGGCATTCAGGAGAGCATTCTATCGAACCCTAACGATCTTGCCATTAACATCGCAATCAGCTTTCCTCTCGGTCTGGCGTTCATGCTGCATAGCCGTGGGTTCAAGAAGGTGGTTTGGGGCTCGAGTTTAGCAATCATGTGTGTCGGCGTTGTATTAACGGCGTCGCGGAGTGGGCTGCTGGCTCTGATAGTCACCATCATGGTTTGCGTTTGGGAGTATGGGATCAAGGGAAAGCGCCGCCATTTGATAGTGGTCACGATCGTGGTTTCGTTGCTGGGCTTGGGGATCGCCCTATCGAGCTCATACTATCGGGCGCGGGTCGAGAGCATCTTTCTGGGAAATGTTGAGGGTTCGGGAGATAAGGGATCCCTTGCAGCAAGGAAGGAACTGCTGAAGAAAAGCGCCATAACAGCGCTGACCCACCCCGTGTTCGGAGTGGGGCCAGGATGTTTTCCGCTCGTGGATCGGGGCTGGAAAGTGGCTCACAACGCCTATTCTGAGCTGGCCGCGGAAGCAGGCTTACTTGCGCTGGTATTGTTTCTTATGGCAATCGGGGAGGCGTTTAAGAATATCGCCCGGCTCCGGAAATCGGATCAATATCGGGACGATCCAGAATTCACGCTTTTCACGCAAGCCCTCTGGGCGGGTCTTGCGGCTTATGTTGCGGGCTCGTTTTTTGCCTCAACCGAGTACAACCTGTATCCGTATTACGTGATCGGCTACACCTGCGCCATGGTGCGGATCACAAGTCAGCCGATTCCAGTCTACGAGCAAAGCAACAAACGGCAGATTTTGAGAAAAGCAAAATATGACGGCATCCTCAAACCCCAAACACTCCGGAGTCGCTAACGAAGTCTTGTCGGTGCTCCGGTGCCTCACATGTCACGGCCTGCTCGAAGAACAAGGCACCGATTTGGCCTGTGTTGGCTGTGGCCGGAAGTATCCCCAGGTAAATGGTGTTTTTCGTTTTGTGGACGAGCAGCAGTATGCCGGAAGTTTTGGTTTCCAATGGCACGTGCATGCTCGCACGCAGTTGGATACCGATGAGAGCAAGCGTTCGGAGCAAGCCTTCCGGCAGCGCACCGGTTTCCGTCCCGAGGATCTTGCCGGCAAACTGGTCCTGGATGTGGGGTGCGGGATGGGGCGTTTTGCGGATGTGGCCACGCGCTGGGGAGCGCACGTGGTGGGCATCGACCTAAGCTTGGCGGCCGAAGTTGCGGCCCGCAACCTCGCCGGTCGCGAGGCAACGATACTTCAGGCTGACGTTTTTCATCTGCCGTTTGTACCCGAGAGTTTCGATTTCATCTACAGCATCGGAGTTCTTCACCACACTCCAGATTGTGAACGAGCCTTCAAAATATTGCCTGGACTACTGAAGCCGGGCGGGCGGATCGCAATCTGGCTCTACAGCCGGTACAACTCGTGGTACCGGATGAGCGACATTTACCGAAAAGTAACTCGGCGCATGCCTCCCCGCCTGCTTCATGCGCTTTGCTATGGCGTGGTACCGCTGTACGGTGTCCACCAGGTGCTGAGGCGGATTCCGTTGGTGGGGCGCCCCGCCAGCGGCGCGCTGGCCTACATGATCCCGATGGCCTTTCATCCCGATCGTACGTGGCGAATCCTCGATACCTTTGATTGGTACTCGCCCTGGTACCAGTCGAAACACACCTATGAAGAAGTCTTCCGCTGGTTCGAGAGTTGCGGATTAGACAATTTGCGAGTCGTAGAACAGCCAATTGCTGTTCAGGGTCGCCGGCCTGTTCTCAAAGAACTGCCCACCTCCGCAAGCGAAGAGGAGGTCAGCCAGTGTGCGGGATAGCCGGCGTCGTTGGCAGGCAGGGAGACGTTGTCGACGCGGACGACGTCCATCGAATGTGCCAGACGATTACTCACCGCGGACCCGATGACGAAGGCATATACACGCACGGTCGAGTGGGCCTCGGCATGCGACGCCTCAGCATCATTGACTTGGCCGGCGGAAAACAGCCCATTCATAATGAAGATGGCTCCATCTGGGTTGTTTTCAACGGCGAGATTTACAACTTTCCAGAACTACGCCGCGAATTAGAAGGCCGCGGCCACCAGTTTTACACCCACAGCGACACCGAGGTGATCGTCCATCTCTACGAAGAGATGGGGGCAGATTGCGTCAAAAAGCTCCGCGGAATGTTCGCCATCGCCCTCTATGATCGAGACCGAGACTCGCTGTTGCTGGCGCGCGATCGGCTGGGCAAGAAGCCTTTGCATTACGCACTGCAAAACGGGCGGCTTCTGTTCGGATCAGAGATCAAGACGATCCTTGCTCTGCATCCGGAGTTGGCTGAAGTTGATAGAGAAGGCCTTTTGCAGTATTTCTATTTTGGCTACATACCGGATTCCCGCACCGCATTCCTTCCGATCCGCAAACTGCCCCCTGGTCACCTCATGGAATACCGCAACGGCGAGGCAAAGACCCGCCAATATTGGGACTTGCCCGAGTACGGGACGCATGCGCGCATCAGCGAAGATGAATGTCTTGTGGAGATGGAGCGGCGGTTAGAAGAGGCCGTCCGCATCCGTCTGATCAGCGATGTTCCCCTGGGAGCGTTGCTTAGTGGAGGCGTTGATTCTTCTATTATCGTCGCACTGATGGCGCGGGCCAGCAGCAAGCCGGTCAAGACTTTTTCCATCGGATTTCGGGCGGAGCAGTTCAATGAATCAGAATACGCGCGCATGGTTGCGGAGCGCTTTGGCACCGATCATCACGAACTGGTACTTGAGCCGGACATTGAAGAGACGCTGCAATATCTTTCGGGGATGATGGAAGAACCATTCGGCGATTCTTCCATGCTCCCAACCTATTACGTCTGCCGGATGGCAAGACGAGAGGTGACGGTTGCGCTTTCGGGCGATGGAGGGGATGAGCTCTTTGCCGGCTATGATCGCTATCTGGTCGCGATGGAGCGACGCAAGTTTGACCCCTTTCATCGCTATCTCGGGCCGATCTACCGTCACCGCATTCACGGACTACTTCCGCCCGGGATGTATGGCAAGAATCTGGCGTGGAACGCCTCACTGAACGAGCGGGACCGTTACCTGGATGGACTCTCGTTCTTTCCTGTGTTGCATCGCGAGCGCCATCTATTTACCCGGGAGTTTCTGGAGAGTGTCCGGCATCTTCCGGATCCTCTGGCGGAATGGCAGCAGACCTATGATTGCGCACCCGCGTCGGACCGGATGAGCCGCCTCTTGTACCTGGACACCAAGACTTACCTTAGCGCAGATATTCTCACCAAAGTGGACCGGATGAGCATGGCAACCTCCCTGGAAGTGCGCGTTCCCATGCTCGACCATGAATTTGTTGAATGGGTTACCACTCTGCCGGTGGAGTGGAAATTTCGGGCTGGCACGCGGAAATACATACTGAAGAAGCTGGCGGAGAGGCTGGAGATTCCGCCGGCGCTACTGCACCGCAGAAAACAGGGCTTTCAGTTGCCCCTGGTGGAATGGATGCGGGATCGCTCCAAAGCGCAATTTTGGGGCATTTTACTGGAACCTCGTACGCTGCAGCGTGGTTATTTCAAACCGGCGGCCGTGCGCTCACTCATTGATGAACACGTTCGTGGACGGCGTAATCGATCGGGTATGCTGTGGCGCATGTTGGTGCTGGAACTCTGGCACAGGAATTTTATGGAAGCTCGATCCGATTGGGCTACCGCGCGCCGGGCGCCTGAAGTCCTTGCCAGCGAAATCAATGCGCTTCCGCACCCAACGGTGTCGATACCGGCGCGACCAGGATCGGTTGCCAATTGACCATTGACGAGACAGAGATCCTGATTACGCAAAGCGAATTGTGACGCCTTCAAACCACCCCATATCAGCCAATGCGCGAGGCCGGGCACCGGTGTTCGTGCTGGGCTGCGTACGCTCTGGGACTACGCTGCTGTATCACATGCTGCTCTCCGCCGGAAATTTCGCCGTGTACCGAGTCGAATCCAATGCCATCAACTTGATCGAACCGGCATTCGGCGATCTTTCCATCCAACGCAACAAGCGTCAACTTCTGGAGGCGTGGTACAACAGCCGCCTATACACGCGGTCAGGTCTGAGCAAAGGCGCGATCGACGAAAAGGTGATGAGCGACTGCAGAAACGGCGGCGACTTCCTGCGCATTGTCATGTCCGAAATGGCCGTGCAGCAGGGAGTGGAGCGGTGGGCCGATACGACGCCGGAACACTTGTTGTTCCTCGGCCGAATCAAGGAGACAATTCCCGAGGCTCTGGTCATTCACATTATTCGTGATGGGCGGGACGTGGCGCTTTCCACCGACAAGCAGGGTTATGTGAAGCCGCTGCCCTGGGACCGCAAACCATCGAAAATGGCGGCGGGATTGTACTGGGAATGGATGGTGAACAAAGGCCGCCGGGACGGTCGAAGCTTAGGCGGCGATTATATGGAAGTGCACTTTGAAAAGCTGATCAGCGAGCCGCGAGAGACGCTGGCCCAGTTAGGCGAGTTCATTGGGCAGGACCTCGACTATGATCGGATCCGGCAGGTGGGAATCGGTTCGGTGAGCGCTCCCAATACTTCGTTCACTCCAGGATCAGATGAGGCCTTCAATCCCGTCGGACGTTGGCGTAGCGGTTATTCCGAGGAAGAACTGGCGACGTTCGAGGGACTGGTGGGCCGCACTCTGCAATCAAACGGATATGAGTTGGCAAGTTCAGATCGGGATGCGGCGAACCGGGCAGAACTCGGAATCATGCGCGCGGTGTATCGAACCTACTTCGATACCAAGCTCTATCTCAAGGCGAAGACACCGCTGGGCCACTTGCTCGTGAGCCGAGACTTATCCTGGATTTAACTAACACAACGCAGCCCTAGGCTGATCGAGCGTCAGAATGCTCATCTCGCCAAGGGCGCGACCGTGGTCGCATTCGGCGTTCGCTCCGCGCGAAAACGAGTTGCAGCATCGCGGAGTACGTCCGCGAAACGCCTTGCGATTTGCGACCAGTCATAGCGCGCCGCCAAAGTGGCAGCGGCCTGCTCGTAACTTCGGCGCAACTCGGGCTCCTTTAGAAGGCGAACCACGGCAGCAGCGAACGATTGCGCGTTGTCGGCGATCATCAAGTCCTGGCCATCTCTCACGTCTAAGCCTTCCGCGCCAATGGAAGTGGAAACCAGAGCTTTAGCCATGGCCATCGCTTCGAAAATCTTGAGCCGCGTGCCGCCCCCGATCCGCAGAGGGACAACGACCACGGTAGCCGATCGCAAATAGTCAGTAATGGAGTGCACCGTCCCGGTTACCTCGACAGAAGCGGACGCCAGGGATCGCACGCGCGCACTGGGAGTCCGCCCTACGATTTGAAAACGCGCATTCGGAAAAGCGGACAGCACAATCGGCCAGATTTCCCGGCAGAAAAATTCCACCGCGTCGACATTCGGTTCCCAATCCATCGAACCGGTGAACAAAACCACAGGGGGATCTCCTGAGACCGAAGGTGAGGCTCGATACTTGTCCGTGTCCACGCCAGTGGGAACGACCGTGATCGAGCAGCCAGACGAAAGCCCCAGCATCGCGTTCCGATCATGGTCAGAAACTGCGATGACATGCTGAAATCTTCGAAGTGCTCGAGTCTCGTAAGAAGCCATCTTCCACGCTTCAATTGAATACGACACTTTCTTCCACGGAGCCTTTTCCGTGTGAGCCATGCGCCGCCAGAGCATAGTCTCAACGTTATGTTGAAAGAGAACGACGGGAGCAGCGAAGTTCTCGGGAAAATTCAACGAAGCCGATAGAAAATCGCATACTGCCACATCCAAAGTGCCATTGCTTAGCCATTGTGCTACGCTGCGACGAACTCCGGGATGTGTGAACTTCCTCACCGCATATGGAGCAGGCGAAGGAAGCCGCAAAATATAGTCCAGGGATTGGGCCAGCGTACCCTCCGGAGCAGCAGTGTGGATGATCTCAGTACGTGGCAGTTGCTGCGTGATGGCCGCTTCGTACTCAGGATCGCGGCGTCCCCCGTAGTAAGAAAGCAGAGTTACTTCATGTTCCTTTGCAAGATGCCGGAGAATGTTGAAGGAACGTATTTTGCCTCCGGTATCGACCGGCAAAAGCTTTCCTGCCTTGACCCAGAGTATTTTCATTTCCCGGTTCGATTAGCGGCGCTCGACTACCAGCATATCCCTTCGTAAGATGTGCTCGCGGTAGGCCGTCGGGATTTCTCCAGATTCACCAGGTCCACCACGATCTGACCCGGGCGAATGTGGGTGTCGAGGAGCGTCTTGTCGAGCCCGCGAATGCCGATGACGACCACTTCTGCCGGCTTGAGAACTTCCTCGAGACTTGTGCTGAGCAGGGAGCCGATATGGGGAATGACCTGCTCAATATACTGCCGGTTGGAACCAATCAAGCGTCCCAGGGAGACGTTGTCATCCCAAATGTGTATATCGCATCCTTCGCCGATCAGACGCTTGACGAGTTGCACTTGAGGACTCTCCCGCAGATCATCGGTCGCCGCCTTGAAACTGAGACCAAGCACCGCGATTTTTTTCTTCCCGGTTGCGAGTACCATTTTGACCGCGCGGTCGAGGTGCGACTCGTTGCTGGGCAATAGAGATTCGAAGAGAGGGAGTTCGAGATCGAGTTCCTTGGCGCGGTAGTTCAAGGCTCGTACATCCTTGGGCAGGCACGAACCGCCGAAGGCGAAACCCGGCTTGAGGTAGGTCGGTGAAATATTAAGCTTGGAGTCCGCCAGGAAGATTTCGACTACCGATTCTGCGTCCACCCCGAGTTCCTTCGCTAGAGTCCCTACCTCATTGGCGAACGAGACTTTCGTTGCGTGCCAGGCGTTGCAGACATACTTCACCATCTCGGCGGAACGAAAGGAAGTCTCAAAGACGCGGCCCGGCACCCATGCGTAAAGCTCCCGCAGCATTTGACTGTGGGCGGAGTCACGTGCGCCGATGACCGTCATGGACGGCTCTAAAAAGTCGGCTACAGCCGTGCCTTCCCGCATGAATTCCGGATTGACACAAACTCCAAAATCCTTGCCCATCCGCTTTTCACTGGCTTTCTCCAGAACTGGAACCACGATCGACTCAGCCGTGCCCGGCAGCACGGTGCTGCGCAACACCACGAGATGGAATCCGTCCTTTTTCTTCAGGGTGTCGCCAATTTCGCGGCAAACCGGCTCAATGTGTCCCAAATCGAGCTTGCCGTTGCGCAGACTGGGAGTACCGACGCATAGAAATGAGATATCCGAGTTCAGAATGGCCGCGACCGCATCCCTCGTAGCGTGCAAGCGGCATTCCTGATGGCCCTCGGCGATTAAGTCATTCAGTCGTGGTTCAACGATAGGGCTTCGGCCTGCCTCCATGGCCTCGACTTTGCCAGGGCTCAGATCGACTCCGGTGACATGGTTGCCCTGATGGGCGAAGCATGCAGCAGTAACTGTTCCTACATAACCCAACCCAAAAACGCTAATCCGGCTCATTCGAAGCACTTTCCTTCTTGGTCAACGCGTAGGCAGTACCACGCATTCGATATCGAAGCAAATATTTTTTCAGTGGTTTAAAAAACTTAGGACGCGCCAGAGAGCAAAGCTGCCCGCCCAACGGACTAACGATATAAAATCCTAGCACGAAATGAGGATAGGATTGGGAGAATGGAATCGTCGTTACCGGCGCGTATTGGCGATGAGTCCGAAGGAGCTTGCCGACCGGCTGCGGCAGCAAGCCAGCGCCCGCGCGGACTTTTTGCGCTACAAAGTTGGCGCAGGCTTCGAACCGCGGCTGGATGGAAGCCAGTCTGCGGGTCCGGATCCGCATTTCTTTTTTTCGGCCGATTCTGTGCCGCATTTGTGCTCGCGACTGCGCGAGCTTTTTCCCAAGGAAGCCGATCAGATTGTCGACCGTGCCGAGCGAATCTGTAAGCACAGGTTTGACCTGCTGGGCTATAAGGACTTGGACTACGGGACGGAAATCGACTGGCACTGCGACCGGGTGCATGAGAAGCGGGCTCCCCGAAAAGCCTGGTTTCAGATTCGCTATCTCGATTTTGCTGAGGTTGGAGACAGCAAAATCACCTGGGAGCTAAACCGTCATCAGCATTTGGTCACGCTGGCCAAGGCGTTCCGGCTGACCGCGGACGAGCGTTTCGCGACGGAGTTGTTTAGTCAGTGGAAGCATTGGCATGAAGAAAATCCTTACCCCATCGGCATCAACTGGGCGAGCAGCCTGGAAGTGGCCTTTCGCAGCCTCTCCTGGCTTTGGGTCTACTTTCTAGTGTCTGGGTCGGCGGCAGTGCCAGCGGGATTTCGTCGCGCGTTATGTCGCGGCCTGGCAGTCTCGGGACGGCACATCGAGAACTATCTCTCTACATATTTTTCTCCGAACACTCATTTGCTCGGCGAAGGGGCCGCACTTTTTTTCATCGGTACCCTATGCCCCGAACTGGAGCAGGCGGCGCGATGGCAAGTGCTGGGGTGGAAAGTTCTTCAGCAAGCAGCGGACTACCAGGTTCGGGATGATGGGCTGCACTTCGAGCAGTCCATCTACTATCACGTCTACGCATTGGACTTCTTTCTGCACGCTGCCGTGCTTGCTTCACGCAACGGAATCGCCGTTCCGGCTCCTTTTGAACGTACGCTTGAACGCATGTTGGAAGCTCTCTGCGTTGTAGGGCGTTCCGGGCCAATACCTAGTCTGGGGGATGATGATGGCGGGCGCTTGTTTGATCCTCAGCGTAACCGTTCGATTCATCTCTTCGACCCGCTGGCCACGGGAGCGGTTTTGTTCAGCAGAGGTGGTTTCAAAACGGTTGCCGGTGGACTGCGCGAGGAAACCTTGTGGCTATTGGGTGAGGACGGTGTGGCCGAATTTAATCGGCTGCCGCTTGTTTCTGTCACAAAGAGTTCTACCGCCTTTCAGAGCAGCGGGCTTTATGTGATGTCAGGAAATGATCTCGACCGGCAGTTGGTGATCGATGCCGGACCGCAGGGCGCAGACACAGCGGGACATGGCCATGCCGACGCGCTCAGCATCACCGCAAACAGCGCTGGCCGGGCCTTACTCATCGATCCAGGCACATTTGAATATGTGGGGGAAACCTCTGAGCGCAATCGATTCCGAGGCACTAAGGCCCACAACACGCTCGTGGTCGACGGGTTGGATCAGTCGGAGCCCAAGGGACCGTTCAGTTGGGTTAGTCTGCCCAACGTTCACGCGGAAGGGTGGATCCAAGGGGAGACTTTTGATCTTTTCGTGGCGAGCCATAATGGCTACACACGTTTGCCCGACCCGGTTGTGCATCGGCGTTTTGTGTTCTCGCTCAAGTCTCGCTTTTGGTTGGTGCGCGATCAGGCCTTGGGGCGAGGGAAACATCATCTCGATTTGTTTTGGCACATCAATCCAGGACTCTCGCCAGCAGCATCAACCAAAGCCACATTTCGCGGTGGGGGCGCCGGTTTCTCGATTCTGCCCCCAGAAAATCATGGATGGTCACAAGAGATTCTGTCGGAGGATTGGTCTCCAGCGTACGGCCAACGAGAGCGCCACAGCGTTTTGCATTTCGGAACCGTGGCTACTTTGCCGGTCGAGCTTGCGACAGTGTTGGTTCCAGAGACCGGAATTGATTCGGGCCTGCTGACCTTCGTGCGTACTGCCTCGCCTTCAACGGCTGAAGGCGCCGTCTGCTATCGTTTTAAGACGGCTACAGAGGAGCACTTTGTGGTTTTTGGGCAAGGAAAACCGTGGACACTGTCGCCGTGGACCAGCGATGCCGAATTTCTTTGCTGGGGGCAGAGCGAGGATAAGGCGTACCGGATGCTCCTGTGCTGCAACGCCAGTTATGTAGAAGTGCGTGGTCGCAGAATCATTTCTTCGAAGCGGACTCTATTGCGTTGCGAAATAATCAGTGACGAGGGGAAAGCGCGTGTGATTTCCTCGGATCAGGAAACCGTCGTCGACAACGAAGCGTTCAGAGCGATTTCCCTGGAACAGAACGGGAACTAACAGGCAGCCTTTCGGATAAGGCTGACCAGAACTGAAAAAGGAACAAATGGCAAGGGAGAATGCGCCGGTCTTTGTGGTGGGCTGTCCACGCTCGGGGACGACGCTGCTCTACAACATGCTGCTGTCTTCGGGCGGGTTCGCGGTTTATCTTGCGGAGTCGAACGTCTTTAACCTTTTGGTGCCCCGCTT
>DATEQW010000063.1:0-9837 GCA_035272245.1 Candidatus Sulfotelmatobacter sp.
ATTTGGTGGAGCTAGTCGGGCTCGAACCGACGGCCTCGTCGTTGCGAACGACGCGCTCTCCCAACTGAGCTATAGCCCCGTACCGGGTTGGATTGGTAATTTCCTGTCCATTTTAGCAGCGTTCCCTCATCGACACCAACGGTGCTTGACGAATCCCCCCGTGCCACGTCTAACCTCAACGGAGCGCCGTATGGAGTTTCTTTCTTCATGTTCACACAGCTCAATGCCGATGAGTCGAAAAGCCAGCCTCGTACTCTGACGGTGTCGCTCGCGCTGCACGCCCTGTTGTTCGCTTGGCTGCTGCATGCGCCCCAGCCTCGATTGTTGAATCCGTCTTCCGTCGCGCTAGGACGAAACGGCAAGCTGCTCACGCCAATCTACTTTCCTACGGATTCACCAGACGATAGCGCGACCAGTTCACCGGACCGCGCCACTGAGGTGTATCGCCACCAGCGGCTGGGCCACGAGAAACTGATTTTGAAACGGAATGTTGCGCTGGCGAAGTTGCCCTTGCCTGAGCCTCACCTGGCTCCATCTACGGCGGAGGACAATTCGAAGACAGCGACACTTTCAAAGCTGGGCCATGGCGCCCCAGCCGGACTGCCGTATGGAACTTTGCCCGGTGGACCTGTGTTTGGAGACGAGATTCGTCCTGCTCTGCCGGTCGCCACGGTGGATCCCGTAGTTTATCCGTGGGAGCTACCCGACTCGGAAGGAAATGTGGTGGTGGAGATCACCATTGACGAGCGCGGAGAGATTGTTCGGAAAACCGTTCTCCACAGCATGGGCGCGAAGCTCGACGAAAAGTTTCTTGCCGCGCTGGAGAGTTGGCGCTTCCAACCTGCCATGCGCAACGGCGTTGCTATAGCATCCAAACAGGACGCTATCTTCCATTTCCGCGCCAGAGGCTAATCGGATCCTCGCATCCCGCATGTCTGGCGCCACAGCCGCTATAATCGAAGTGTGACCGCTAACGACGTTCAACAGCTCGCTTCCGCGGATTTTCCCACGCGTTGGGGCAAGTTCCGGATTCACGGCTTTCGGGCTGAATTTGGTTCCGACGGAAACCGCCGCATTGAGGAGGCTGTCGCCCTCGTGATGGGTGACGTACAGTCGACGCCTCCGCTGGTTCGAGTTCACTCGCAATGCCTGACCGGAGACGTTTTTCATTCCTTGCGGTGTGACTGCCGTCAGCAGCTAGAGATGGCCCTCTCGATGATTCGCGACCTGGGTGCGGGCATTCTGATTTACGAACAGCAGGAGGGCCGCGGCATCGGCCTCATGGCCAAGCTTCAAGCTTATGAGTTGCAGGACGCGGGTCTGGACACGGTCGAGGCCAACGAGCGCCTGGGCTTCAAGGCTGATCATCGCGACTTCGCTTTGCCCGCACAGATTCTCAAGGCACTGGGCGTCACAAAAGTGCGACTACTCTCCAACAATCCCGACAAGGTGGAAGCGCTCGAGCGCGCTGGTGTTGAGGTGGTTGAGCGCGTGCCCTGCGAAGTCACCCCAAGTCCGCACGCGGAAGAGTATCTCAAGACCAAGAAAGAAAAGCTCGGTCACATTTTTACTTCGAGCTAGCACGGCCGCCAGGCTTTAATAGGGGTGCTAGCTTCTGTTTCTGGTCCGTCGCAATAACTTTAAAGCCTTTTCAAGCGGCGCCTTATTCTTCCCCGGCAGATAAGCCAGGGCTGCGTGAGCGAGCGATGCGTAGACTCCCTTCTCGACAGGCATTCTGCGCAAGACGCGGAGGTGGCGCTTCACGGTGTCGATGTCGCCTCGGATCATGGGTCCGCTGAATGCTCGCGCCGCACCGGATGCCGCGTAGTTTGCCAAAGTTTCCTTAAGTATCGGCAGCATCTTTCGCTTTGCTTCTTCTGGTTGCAAACCGGCGGCAGTAGCCACATGCTCGGTGGTCGCGAGTAAGGCCGTCAACAAAGGGGATGCAAAGGTGCCCCAGGCGTGGTAAGCCGCCTTATCTTCTTTTCGAATGGAATACGCACGGCCACCGAGGTCCTTCACGATGTGGCGTGCCATGCGCACCGCCGCAACGTCTCCTTCGATGGCAAAAGGTACGCCGACTAGCGACGGACGTGAGCCGCGAACAAACGTCATCATCGGATGAACCGAAGCCACCGCTGCCCCGCGTGTTCTAAGTTGTGCGAGTTCGTCACTGGTAAGCGCGCCGCTGGAGTGCAGCGCAACTTTGCGGCTCCAATCCGCCGCAGCTTGCAGCGCCGTTGCGGCGCCGGCAATCGCTCCATCCGGAACACAGAACCAAACCACCTCTGCCTCAATATGCGCCTTCCCTGCCGTCACGGCCAATGCGCCTACTTCCAGTGCCAATCGCCGGGCGCGACGCAAAGACTGAGAGCGATCGCGCGAGATGATTTGCTCGACCCTGTATCCCGCTCCCTGCAAAGCCACTGCTAGAGCACTGGCCAGATTCCCAGCACCGACGATTGCAACCCGTAGCTTCAAACGCTTTGCAGATCGCTGTCCCGGCATGCCGGGCAGCATAGCAGACTTGGCCGTGCGTCCCGCATCCTCAATCCCTATCGAGACACACGTGCATGGAGATGTCGTGCTTTATATTGTTGTGATGCGAAAGCTTGCTCACTCAGAAAAATCCAAGCCGTCCAAATCCACCAAAAAGTCTGGCCCGAAAGCTCAGATACTCTCGTCACGAATGGTGTATCGTGGTCCCGTCTTTTGGGTGACGACCGACGAAGTACAGGAGCCCGGCGGCATCAGAGCCCGCCGCGACGTGATTCATCATACCGGCTCGGTTGTCATTCTCGCTGTCGACGAATCCACCGCGACGCCGCGGGTCCTGCTCGAGCGTCAGTATCGTCATGCCGCGAATGATTTCCTGTGGGAACTTCCCGCCGGGCGCATCGATCCCGGAGAAAGGGCCTTGCTCGCAGCCCAGCGCGAACTCCACGAAGAAACCGGCTACACTGCCGCGCGCTGGCAGCTTATCTTTAATTTTTTCGCGAGCCCTGGATTCGTAGCCGAAACCATGTCCGTGTTTCTGGCCACTGGACTTCGGGCCGGCAAGGCGCAACCGGAGGCCGATGAAGTCATCCAAAAGCGCCTGGTCCCGCTGACCAGGGCCGTCCAGATGCTGCTGACGGGAAAGATTCGGGACGCCAAGACAATCTCATCCGTTCTTTGGCTGGACCATCAGATCAGGAACGGTCGAAAGCTGCACGCCGGCAAGCCCACTGCCTAGCAGTACCGTGCTGGACGACTGGAGTGTTTACATGGCCTTTTGCACTGTAAATTTCTCCGCGCAGGGCACGGTTTCGCTGCCTCTTTCGCCTTGACACTCCATCCTAATCGCTCCAAAATGCATCCTAAAGCCGGTCACGTCTTTGGGTTCCCCGACTGGACGTGCAGAAAGCGGGGGTTACGCGTGGAACGTCTGAAAGGTACGGTGAAATGGTTCAATAATGCGAAAGGCTACGGGTTCATCGGACGCGCAGATGGTCCCGACGTTTTCGTTCACTACAGCGCGATTACATCCGAGGGATACAAGAGCCTGCAAGAGGGTGATGAGGTCGAGTTCGAAATCACCGAAGGTCAGAAAGGTCCGCAGGCGGCGAATGTAAGCAAGCCTGCCTAACTCTGTCGCTGAGATATATCCTCGAACGCGCCGTCGCGGCTCCGCGACTAGGCAGTTGCCTACTCTAATTCAGTCTCTCCGGTGAAGGGTACGAGTCTGCGACATGCGTGAGCCCTGGCGCGACACTCTATTCTTGTTTATCTTTAACCCGTGGACAATAAATCCATCGCCACGGTCCTCTACGAAACCGCTGACCTGCTCGAAATCGACGGCCAGGATTCTTTCCGCATCCGCTCGTACCGCAATGCAGCCCAAGCCATTGAGAACCACACGGAGCAGATCAAAGACATCCTCAGCGAACCCAAGCAAGTTCTGGCCATCCCCGGCATCGGCAAGGGAATGCTGGTCAACCTGCAGGAGCTCTTCAAAGACGGCCAGCTTAGCGTGCAAGCCGACCTGCTCAAGAAATACCACCCGTCGATGCTCCAGTTGTTGAAGATTCAGGGTCTGGGGCCGAAGACGATTGCGCTGATTTGGAGCGCTTATAAGGTCTGCGACGTCGATGGCGTGGAAAAGCTTGCGCGCGAAGGAAAGATCCGCGAACTGCCGCGCATGGGCGAGAAGCACGAACAGAAATTGTTGAAGGCCATTGAAGATTATCGCCGCATCTCCGGACGGTTTCTGATCGACGTCGCCGAAACCGAGGCTCAAAAACTGACGGCTTATCTGGCGAAGTTTCCCGGCTTCGACAAGATCACTCCTGCCGGCTCGTTGCGCCGCGGCCGCGAGACCGTTGGGGATCTCGACATCCTGGTTACGGGCGCTGCCTGCTGCAGTCCGGAAGAGCGAGAGAAGGCGGTGCAATACGTCGCGAAATATCCGCCACTCATGAACATTATCGCCCAGGGTGACAACAAAATCAGCTTCCGCCTGCGCAACGACCTTCAAGTGGACGTTCGCCTGCTTCCTCCGGAATCGTTTGGGGCGGCCATGCAGTACTTCACCGGATCCAAAGCTCACAACGTCGCTCTGCGCCAGCGTGCCCTCAAGCTGGGTTACACGCTCAATGAATACAGCCTCGCGGATTTGAAGACCGAAAGTCCCGTAGCCGGGAAGACAGAAGAAGAGATTTACGCCAAGCTTAATCTCGATTACATTCCGCCGGAGCTGCGCGAAAATCTGGGCGAGATTGATGCCGCGGAGAAGCACATCTTGCCCACTCTCATCACTCTGGAAGACTTGCAGGGTGACGTGCACATGCACACCGTCGAAACCGATGGCAAAAACACGATCGAAGAAATGGCCGAGGCTGCCAGGGCGCGCGGCTACAAATACATGGCCATCACGGATCATTCCAAGAACCTGGCGTTCGCCAATGGACTTGATGACGCGCGTGCCGTGGCCCACATTCAGCGCATCCGCGAGACCGACAAGAAAATCGACGGCATCACGATTTTCGCCGGGATCGAAGTCGATATCCTCGCTGACGGTGATCTCGATCTTTCCGACGATGTACTCGCGCAAATGGACGTGGTCATCGCCAGCGTGCACTCCGTTTTCAATCAGGAACCGGCGAAGATGACCGAGCGCCTGCTCAAAGCGGTGGAGAATCCGAACACTTCCGTCATCGGCCATCCCACAGGCCGTCTGCAGCTTCGCCGCGACGCCTACCAATTCGACATGGACGCGGTCCTCACCGCTGCGGCAAAACATAAAGTGGCCATGGAGTTGAACTCCTATCCCGACCGCCTGGATCTGAACGATATTCACCTCCGCCAAGCTAAACTACGCGGTGTGAAAATCGTGATCAACACCGACTCCCACCACACGTCGCACCTGGACAAGATCCGCTACGGCATCCTGCAAGCCCGCCGCGCTTGGCTGACAAAAGACGATGTGCTCAACACTCGACCTGCCGAGAGATTCGCGAAAGCGATGAAACACGGGTGGAATTGAGAATTGGGCGGCAAGGAAGAGTGCAGAGTAGAATTGGACACTGCCAAGGATTCCGCCTCGGGCCTTGCCATGCAACGTAGATCGTTCCTAAAGAGCGCGGGAGCTCTTACCGTCATAGTCGTCGGCGGTGGAGTCTGGCGCGCCTACGACGAGGGCGTATTTAGTGTAGGCCAGGGGCCGGCTTACGAACCGTGGAAAGACTGGCGCAGCGATTCCAGCCACGGGCCTCTGGCGCTCGTGCACGCCGCTATTCTCGCCGCAAGTCCCCACAACACTCAACCCTGGCTTTTCAAAGTAACCAATTCTTCCATTGAGTTGTATATCGATACCCAAAGGAATGTCGGCGCGCTCGATCCCTATCTGCGCGAAGAGCACATTGGGATCGGTTGCGCTCTTGAGAACCTCATGCTAGCGGCGGTTGCGAATGGCTATCAACCCACTGTGACATTTCGTCCCGGCCAGCTGGTTCCGATTGCCGCCGAGTCCGGGCCTAAGCTCCTAGCGCGCGTCGATCTCGCCGCTGGCACTCCGGAACAAAGCGAACTCTACGATGCCATCCCTCGCCGCCATACGAATCGCGGACCCTATGTTCCCGACAAACCTCTTCCTGCCGGATTCATCGATAGTCTGAGCCGCTTGACCACCAACGAACCGGACGTCAAAATCTTTCTTTTCACATCGGAGGCCGAACGAAAACAGCTCGTAGAGATAATCTCTACCGCCAACGACATAATCTATGCCGACCCGGAGGTTGACCGTGGAAGCGGGCGATGGATTCGGAGCCACTGGAGTGCGGTTCAGAAATTTCGCGATGGCCTTTCAGTCGATGCCTTCGGGCAGCCCCCAATCGCGACCGCGATATTCAAGATGATGCCTCTGTGGATGCAGCGCTGGGTCATCTCGCATGGACAGAAAGACGGATATTCCAAGCTGACGTTGCGTGCACCGCTGATGGGAATCATTACGGTGAGCGACCGTTATGATCAGGAAAATTGTCTGCGTGCCGGGCGGATTTGGCAGCGCGCCCATTTGTTGGCAACTGCTCGCGGCGTGGCCGGTCGGCCCTGCAATGAGGCCGTGGAAATGATCGACTACGAGAGATCTCATGACAAACCGGCGCAGCGGGCTAAACTGCTTGGCGAACTTCTGAGCGACCCTGCGTGGCAGCCAACCTTCGTTTTCTATATGGGCTATCCCACGCTGACCGCCCGCGCCAGCCCGCGCCGCCCGGTTGAGAGGGTCGTTCTTTGAGGCCTCCGACGCGTTTCGGGGGAAAAGGGAAATAAGATATCCATGACTGAACCAATGCCCGACTCCACTCCTGTCCCTTCGGCAGCTCCGAGCGTACCTGCGGCCTGCACGCCGCAACCTGCACAACGCGGTCCAACGATCCGCATCGGCGATGAGTTCGGCACGGCCAAGCGCAACCTGCCGCCCGTTAAGATTCTGCTGATCGCGCTGGGAGGTGTGCTCGTCCTCGCCGGCATCGTATCTTTCCTGCAGCGTGCCAAGCCGCAAGGCGCGGGATCACTCGACCTCGTGACCGCTGTGCAGATTCCCAATCAAAATGCCTCGCTCGTAGCCCTGACATTTACTCTCCACAACTCGGGGGAGAAGCCGCTCTGGGTTCATCACATTCAAGGAAAACTTGTAACCTCAACCGGAGAGCTGAACAGCGACGCAGTCTCCGCCGTCGACTTCGACCGCTATTACCAGGCCTTCCCTTCTCTAAAACAAAATGTTCAACCCGCCCTCGCTCCCGAAGACAAGTTGCAGCCGGGTCAGGAACTCAAGCGCACCGTGATCGTCGGTTTTCCCGTCACACTGGACGCCTTCAATCAGCGCAAGTCGGTGAGCGTGGTCGTCCATCCCTACGACCAACCCGTGCCCGTTACGCTGACCAAATGATCCTCTCCCTTGCGTCATCCGTATCAAATGCGGTTTTATAGAGTGATGAATCGAACTCCGCTTTCTCTTCGGATTCTCGCTGCTCTCTGTTTAATTGCGTTTGCGATGGCCGCACCTGCTGCGGCCAAAGACAAATATTTCGTGTATGTCGGAACCTATACTCAGGAAGGCAGCACGAGCAAAGGCATCTACGGCTACCGATTCGATCCCGATGGTGCGAAGCTGACATCCATCGACCTGGTCGCGCAAACGATCAACCCCTCCTTCCTTGCGGTCCACCCAAACCACAAATTCCTTTACGCGGTCAACGAGGTCGGAAACTACAACGGCCAGAAGAGCGGAGCGGTCAGCGCCTTCTCCATCGATCGCACTACCGGCAAGCTAACGCTGTTGAATGAGGTAGCGTCTGGCGGCGCTGATCCTTGCTATATCGTCGTCGACAAGACTGGAAAGTATGTTCTGGTCGCAAACTACACGGGTGGAAGCATTGCGGCATTTCCCATCCTGGCGGATGGCCGATTGGGTGAAGCTTCGGCCTTCATTCAGCACTCCGGCCACGGCACGAATCCGCAGCGCCAGGAAGGTCCCCACGCGCACTCCATCGACCTCTCGCCCGACAATCGTTTCGCCATCGTGGACGATCTCGGGCTCGATGAGACACTCGTCTACAGATTTGACAGCGTGAAGGGCACGCTCACGCCTAACGATCCCCCGTTCGCCAAGGCCCCTCCTGGAGCCGGCCCCCGGCACTTCGCGTTCCGTCCCGACGGCAAGTTTGGATATGTGATCAACGAAATGGAGTCGAGCGTTTCGGTCTTTGGTTACGACAAGGCTGGTGTCTTGCGTCCGCTGCAGACGATTTCAACGATTCCCAAGGACTTTACTGCCCTCGACGAGTCCGCTGAAATTGAAGTGCATCCTTCCGGCAAGTTCCTCTATGCCTCAAACCGTGGGCATGACAGCATTGCGGTATTTGTCATCGACCCGAGCAAAGGAACTTTGACGCTCCTGGAGTACGCTCCCACGAAGGGGAAGAGCCCACGCAATTTCGCGATCGATCCATCCGGCACGCTGATCTTTGCCGAGAACGAAAAGTCAGACAACATCGTCCTTTTTCAAATCAACCAGCAAACTGGCGGCTTGACGCCAAGCGGCAAAGTGCTGGATATATCGCAGCCAGTTTGTGTGAAATTCGTGCCGATCGAATAAGGCGCTACTGTTTTTTCTGAATGAATCTACGCCGGGCAAGATGGGTATTGGCGTCCGGTTTAATCTCATCGTATTTCATGCAACTGATCGAGCCATCGACTTCGAGCACAGCTAACGCAACGTCATGCACGTGAGCGATGCCGTGCTCGCGCAGCGCCCGCTCCAATTCGTCCATGCTGACGTGCTCTCTCGCCATATGCGACTGGATGGTCTTTCCATCGTGAATCAGAAGACTGGGCTCGCCCTGAACTACGCGGCGAAAGCCGCGGTTGACGCCGGAAAGAGTGCCTACAAAATAGTTCAACAACAACAGTGTGGAAGCGGCGATCACGCCGCCGAGCAGCGAGGTGTCCGGCCCCGTCATGGCATTCTGCACGGAATTGGAAAGAAGCAGCAGCAACGTCAGATCGAACGGAGTCATCTGTCCGACTTCACGTTTGCCGCTGAGACGTACCCCGATCAGTACGACAAGATAAATGACTACGGTGCGTAGAGCGATCTGCAGCGCGACATGCGCACCCGCAGGGAAAAGCACTCCGTTCAATTGGCCGTCACCGGAACGGGCGCATTCTTCGGCGTGCTCAAGTAGCCCGTAGCTTTATTCTTGTCTACCGTCCACACCACCAACTCAAACAGCAGGTGCTCGCGACCGGAGTAAAACTGAATCGGCTCGGCTACATTGCGATCTTTTTTCTCGATGGTCTTGTCGTCAGAACTCACATTCAGGGTGAACTTGCCGTGCTTCGCATCCGTCTTCTTGAGTTGCAGGCTCACCGTTGCTACTGGCTGTGGTTTTGCGCCACGGAGCAAGGTGAACTCGTAATAGTTCCGATCGCCTTTATGCTTGAGCACTTCCAGATCACTGCGCGTATTGGCGATCAATCCGCTCTGTACCCCTAGGTCGCCAACTGCACTTTGCAGTTTGGCCTTGGTGGCTTCCAGGTCGGCCTTGGTGGAGGCTACGTCCGTCTTGACGCCACCTACATCGCTCTTCACGCCGGCCACTTCGCCGCTGACCTGGCCGATTTGTTCCTTCTGTTCTTGCTCCAGGCGGAATTCCGCGGCCCTTTGCTCTTGCTGCAGTTGGGCGGCGCGCTGCGCCAATTCCTTTTTCGTCATTCCGACCTGCCGCGCCAGTGTCTCCTCCGACGCTTCGGCGGTCTGCATTCGGTTCTTCAGTTCGGCGACCTGAATCT
>DATEQW010000064.1:0-20507 GCA_035272245.1 Candidatus Sulfotelmatobacter sp.
TCGTCCATGCGGTACTTGAAAGCTTTGCGCCCGTCGATAAAGACAACCGGGACTTCGTCGTTAAACTGTCGGCGCAGTTCGTTGTCGCTGTCCACGTCCACTTCGTGCCATGTAAACCCGCCGCGGCGCGAGAGCTTCACCAGGCTCTCCTTCACGACCTCGCAAAGATGGCATCCTTTGCGGGAATAAATAACGACTTGGCGGGAGTCTGGCACGCCGCGATTGTATCGTTGCCTCCTGACCCTCTGGCAAGAGAAAAGCAACGAAGTGCCTGCACCAGTGGTCATACCACTCCCGAAGTAGGCTAGCCTACAAAAGCCTGGAGTAGAATCCCAAAATGATCGCGCCCGACCACAAGCCTCTGCGCGGCAAAGCCTGCCTCATCACTGGTGGCAGCCGCCGTCTCGGACGTGCCTCCGCCCTCGCTCTCGCTCAAGCCGGAGCCGATGTGGCCATCACTTTTCGCAGCTCTGCCCGCGAGGCGCAGCACACGGTCGTCGATCTCTCCAGCCTTGGCGTCCGCGCATTCGCACTGCACTGCGATGTCACCGACGAAGCCAGCGTTAAATCCATGATGGCGGACGCTGGACGCGAACTTGGCCGCATCGACATCCTCGTCAACAACGCTGCGAACTACGCGACCTCGGACTTCGAGCGCCTCACCCTTCGCCAATGGGATGCAATGTTCGCCTCGAACACGCGTGGACCATTCCTGGTTTCGCGCGAAGCCCTGAAGTGGATGCGCCGAAAGCGAACCGGACCGGAGCGCTCAGAGAAAATCACCGCCAAGATCATTCATATGGGCTCGCTCGGTGGCCTGCGTCCCTGGGCCACGCACGCGCATTACTGCTCATCGAAGGCCGCCCTGCACATGCTCACCAAAGTCATGGCCAAGGCACTGGCTCCAGAGATTGCAGTCAACGCGGTTGCGCCCGGCATCATTGATCTCGGCGAGAAGTCGGCTGCGGCTTTCATGCGGCGCATGGCCAAGCAAACTCCCATGCAGCGAAACGGCCGCGGCGACGAAATTGCCGCCGCCGTCTTCTTCTTCGCCACCGCCCCACAATTCATCACGGGGCAGATTCTCGCCGTGGACGGTGGCTTGGGTCTTTAGCCGATACGAACTCGAGGTCCTCGCCTCGACAGGTTGTGGCAAGGATTTGGCCGTGCCGTTGACTCGGAAGGGTACAACTTCAGTCGTGCCCTTAAGCGGACGAAGCCCTTCTGCGAATGTTCGGTCTCAAGGTATATTGGGGCGAATGCCGAAATCCAGAAACGCATCCTCTTCCAAGATATCCGCGTCGGCCGCGCCTCGCGTCGCCGTCGCCATCATGGCCGCCGGGAAAGGCACGCGCCTCAAATCTCAATTGCCCAAGGTGCTGCATGAAGTCGGCGGCAAGCCGCTGCTGGCACGTGTCATCGCTGCGGCTATGCGCGTCGTCCCGCCATCGGACATCTACGCCATCATTGGCCACGAAGCCGACCGGGTTCGCGCCGCCGTCGCTCAAACCGGCGTAAATTTCATCCTGCAAGCCGAACAGCGCGGCACTGGCCACGCCTTGATGGTCGCGCAATCCGCTCTCTCGGCTTACGACCACGTCATCGTTCTTTCTGGCGACGCCCCTCAGATCACTCCGCAGACCATCGCCCAATTGCTGAACTTCCACCTCGATGAGCAAGCTGCCATGACCCTGCTCAGCGCCGACCTCGAACGCCCCACAGGCTACGGACGCGTCATTCGCAAGAACGCTCGCAGCTCGGAAGTGCAGGCCATCGTCGAAGAAAAATCTGCCACCGCTGCGCAGAAAAACATTCACGAGATCAACGCTGGCTTCTACGTCTTCGCAGTGCCGCAATTATTCGGCTACATCAAGAGGCTTTCGACCGCCAACCCTCACGCGGAGTATTACCTCACTGACATGGCCCGAGTTCTGCGCCAAGCCCGCCAGCGCGTGGTTGTCTGGAAGACGGAGAACCCCGCCGAAGTTCTTGGCGCTAACACCCGCGCCGAACTTTCTTTCATCGACTATCAACTCCGCATGCGCAAGTGCCACGAACTCATGGACGCGGGTGTCACGGTTTTCTATCCCGCGACCTGCGTGATCGACGCCGACGTCGAAATCGCCCCCGACACCGTGCTTGAACCCTTCGTGCAGATCCTCGGCCGCTCGCGCATCGGCGCCGGATGTCGCATTCGCTCCTATTCTGTGATTCGCGATTCCGAAATTGCCGACAGGGTTCTCGTCCGCCCCGGCTGCATTCTGGAAGAAGCTCGCATCAGCGCAAACGCGGTTCTCGGCCCCTATTCGCATCTCCGCCCCGGCAGCGATATCGGCGAAGGTGCGCACGTCGGCAATTTTGTAGAGACCAAGAAGATCAAGCTCGGCAAAGGATCAAAAGCCAACCACCTGACTTACTTGGGCGATGCCGAAATCGGCGCCAGCGTCAACATCGGCGCCGGAACCATTACCTGCAACTACGATGGCGTCCACAAGCACACCACCGTGATCGAAGATGGCGTCTTTATCGGCAGTGACAGCACGCTGGTTGCGCCCGTCCGCGTAGGCAAAGGAGCCTACGTTGCCGCTGCCTCCTGCATCACAGAAGATGTTCCCGCGGACGCACTCGCGATCGGCCGCTCACGGCAAGTCATGAAGGAAGGCTGGGTCCGCGAAAAGCGTGCCGCCCGAAAGACAAAGTAGCGTTGCCCCGGAAAAATCCTAGACTTATCGCTCCAACAATCGGGAAGGGCACGAGTTTCACTCGTGCCAAAACAGTCGGCGAAAAGGAGAGCGGCTTCACCCGCTGAGGTACGCGCGAAAACGCTCCCGGCAAACTCCAGAAGAGCACCACGCAAAAACGAAAGCACCGAGACCGGTTTCCCTCCGTATCTCAGTGCCTCCGTGGTAAAGCTCTGCTGACTTAGCGCGAAACCGCAGCGAACAAATCCGAGTGCATGATCGACTGAAACTGCTGGTCCGTCGATTTGAAGTGGAAATTTACATCAGAGCCGTCGGAATCGACGCTGGTATTATCCATCGCTACTTTCTCCGTAGCGCTGGCGCTCATCTTCTTATAGAGCAGCCCCGCCTTCACCAGGGACGCTAGCGTCGCAGCACTCATGGAATCGGACGATACCACGGTCAGGTCGAAGTTCACGCCTCCGCTGAAACTCATGGTGTAACGCGAACCCAGCAGCCGCTTCTTGATGGTTTCATAATCAGCAATCTTCGCGGCGTCGCCCAAGGCCGAGCGCATCACGTTCTGCGTTCCCAGTTGATCCAGGATGCTCCACACCGGCGACGAATCCACACTCGACATCATGTCCGCCATTGTCTGATTCGTATCGAGGCTCAACACTTCGCCGTCGCGGGTATCCAGCGCAATCTTTACCGCGGATATTTCTCCGAAGAGCAACGTGCTGTCGTCGAGGAAAGTCATCACGAAGCCGCCGTCCATCGGATAAATATTCGATTGGTGATACTTCGTAGGCTTGATCTTCTGCACCGTCATTTTCTTGAGTACGGTCTTCATCGCGAACGGCCCGGCTGCCACACCCACGCCTTTGATTCCCTGTTTCGGCGTGCGAAATGAAGCGAACGCCAGCGTGTCCACATCTTTATCGGGGTTGATTCCGATGCCTTTCAATGCCGCCTCGAATTGCTCAAGATTCTGCTGCGCCGACATGATCTGAGTCTTTAGCGCGGTCGCGGTAGGGGAGTCGTGGATAGCCCGATAATCTACCGAAATCAACTGCTGCAAGTCTGCGGGAATCACGGTGCGCGCCGAGGAATTCAGCGGCATCGCATTCGCAGATCCTAGCAACAGCGCAACCAGCATCGCGGAACTCAAACAAATATTGATAGTCTTCATAACGGTTACGAACCTCAAATTGTTAGGGTTTTCCTTAAGGGGAACGGAATTCTGCCTTCATCTTGCGAACTTAGATGCCAGTTCAGAGTTTCCCGTTATCCGCTTCCTCATTCTAAGCCAGTCCACCGCTTTCCTGCCTGGCCAAAGGTGCTAGACCCATAACCAACGTGGATCACCCTCGACCGCTCTGGAACAAGCGAGTGTACGGTCGCGAACATTTATCTGTCACGCACCGTCAATTTGGTTGTAAGATACTTTTCGACCCAGCCACCATTTCCCACTAGGCGCATTTCTGGGCGCACGAATTCCACCGCAAGCAGAAATCAGGGCACTATTGAAAATCCTACTGTACAACCCCGATAACGGGGTCACGCGCAACTTCATGCCACACCTCTGGATGTTCCTTTTGCAATCACTCACTCCTGCAGGCCATGAAGTGGTGCTGATCGATGGCAACGCCCAACCCATGGATGAGGCTGGCATCGCCCGTTACGTGCGCGAGGAAAAAATTGATCTCGTCGGCATCGGCGCCATGACCAGAATGATCGCCAAAGCCTACCGCATGGCGGATGCGGTGCGCGCCGCTGGCGTGCCGGTGGTAATGGGTGGACCTCATGTTACGGAAATGGCGGACGAAGCCCTCGGTCGCGATGGCGGTCCGCGCCACGCCGACGCCGTCGCTCTGGGCGAGGCCGACAATACCTGGCCGCAAATTGTGGAGGATGCTGCTCGCGGCGAACTAAAAGATATTTACGCCCCGATCGATGCCGCAGGCAAAGAACTCAAGCCATCTCTCAAGCAGTATCCCGTTATTCCGTGGGACACGATCGATCTTCACCAATTTAATCTCGTACCCAAGGCCTTTAACCACTGGCTCAAGAAGCACGGCGAGGGGTGGGGCACGTTCCGCATTGTGCCCGTTGAGTCGGGACGCGGTTGTCCCTACGGCTGTGAGTTCTGCACCGTCACCGGCTTCTTCGGCGATTCCATCCGATTCCGCAGTAATGAAAGCGTGGTCAACGAACTCCTCCTGCTAAAGGCTCGCGCCAGAAAAGAGCGCGGCCAGATCGCGGTTTTTTTTATCGACGACAATTTCGCCATCAATCTCAAGCGCACAAAATCTTTATTGCGGGACATCATTGCCGCCGGAGCCCAGCTCAACTGGATCGCCCAAATCAGCGCCAACTTGCTGCGTGATCAGGAACTCGTCGATCTCATCTCCGCTTCCGGTGGCAAGTGGGTCTTCATCGGGATGGAATCCATCGATCCCGCCAACTTGAAAGATATGAACAAGGGCTTCAATAAACCGGAGGAATATGCCGCCGTGCTGCAGCGCCTCGCCCAGCGCAACGTATACGCCATCACTTCCTTCATCTTCGGCATGGACAATGACACGGTCGGCGCGGCTGAGCGCACCCTCGCGCAGGTTCGAACCTGGCCGCCGGGCCTGCCCATTTTCGGCCTGCTCACTCCCCTGCCCGGAACCCCCCTCTACAAGCGACTCGACGTCGCCGGCCGCCTGACCCGGCCCAAACACTGGCAAGAGTTCATCCCGTTCAACATGGCTCATACTCCGCTGAAGATGACCATCGACGAAGCCCACGCCGAAGTGAATCGTGCCTGGTCTTATTCCTACGGTGCCGAGGCTATTGCCCAAGCCGTCGATTCCATCGCCGATCAACCCCTGGGCTGTCGCGTCAACATCCTGATTGCTCGACTCTGCTTCCGTGGAATCTATTTCCCCATGCTCGGCCGCTTCGCTTGGTGGAAAGTCATCTCGGAAAATCGCCGAACGATCACAAAACTTGTTCGCCAAGGATTGCAGGCCTGGTGGAATTCTCGATCCCGAGCCGAACCAGCGCCCGCTACCAGCGCAGGAGACTAGATTGAGCTAGGTTGAGAATGCCAGGGGAGACGTAGCAAAGACACACGTTCGCCACGTTCCCTCGCGGCGTAAGACTCTAGGCTCGGCTACTTCTCCGCTCAGTCATCATCCGGATCGGTAGCCGGGCTCGTGTCGCTTTTGCACTGGGCGTCGTTTGGCGGCGGCGTTATCGTTTGAAACTTTGTCGCGGTCTGGCTCAAATTGAAAAAATCGGAGAGATTGTCGGCCGGAGCGTCCGCATAACCCAGCGACGGCAGATGGAACGTCGATTCGATAAACTTCAAAATACTCCCGAAATCATGCGTAACGTGTGAAATGTAACCCTGCTTGGCGTACGGCGAGATCACAATCATCGGCACGCGGAATCCGTACACATAGCCGGATCCCCAACTGGTACCGTTGTTGACCAAGGTCGGCGCGACGTGGTCGTACCATCCTCCCCAGTCGTCCCACGCGATCACGATCACGGTATTCGACCAATACGGGCTGTTGCCGATCGCATTGACCACCGACGTCACCCACGATGGACCGCAGCCGTTGTTGCTCGAAGCGTGGTCGGAATCCGCGCCATCCGGGATCACCCAACTCACCTGCGCCAACTGATTACTGGCGATGTCGCTGAGGATTTGCGCATTGCTCTGCGTCTGATTGAGAACTACCTTGGGCGACGTGCCAGTCCAGTCCGATCCCACGCATTCGGTTGCGTTCGGCGGGGTTGCATTCGGTCCACACATGTGCTGAATCGCATTGGGGGCGGTCCAGATCGACCCTGCCGAAGGTGCGTAATAGCGCCATGTAATGCTCGCCGTGTCGAGCAAATCGGTAAGCGTTGGATGCTCGAAACACGGGTACATCGAACTGGATTCCATGCCTGTCGGATCAATCAACGCGACCAGTTGCGTGGGTGGCGCTGCGCAACCTGCAGCCCCCGCGCTCGTCATATTCTCGGCCGCAAACAAACTGCTGGTTGCTGTGGGCGCGGAAGTGCCAGAGATTATGAACTGGTGAGCCGGAAAGCTTGGTCCCTGGTTGGTCTGGAACATCCGGTCGGCGAAGGTGTACTGTTCAGCCATTTGGAAGTAGGGCTGCACCTCGGACGGATTGACGTATTTAAACTGCGGATTTGCGGGTGGGCATCCCGTCGCCCCCTTCTGGCACGTGTAGACGATCTTGTCGGCGCCATCCATCGCACACACCCCCGTGGAGCTGTTCAAGTCGCACATTTCCACGAATGCGTTATGGGCATGGCTCAGGTCATAATTCTGTGGATTCGAGCCGACGGTGCCCAGATCCATCTGGGTGAGCGAAATGGTCGCACCCTGCGAGTTCACGCCATAACTCCGGATGTCGGCGCCTCGCCCGATTAGCACTGGATCCTGAAAGAGGTTATCGGGCGTGCGGTTTTCCTGGAAAATGATCACGACATGCTGGATCGTTTGGACTGGCGGTGGGACCGTGATGGTGACGCCCTTGCTCCCGCTACATCCGTTCAGACTCAGAAGAAATGCGCAACCGCACAACAGCAAGATCGAGATGCATAGCAATGCCGCGCGATTCATGCTAGGACGCCCCCGCGAGAGTCTTGCTCTGAGGATAAACCCGATGGCGCAGCTTTCCACTCGGTATATCCAGAGATGGCGGAATTATCTGGACAGCCGCTAGAAAATTGACAATCTCGCGCACCTCTGGTTCCATCGGAGAACCCCGCTTTCGCAACGGCTGTGGGAGTTTCTAGGCTCGAGTCCACCTTCAAGGCTACATCCAAGGAATTTGCATGCTGGCTGGCATACGAACTCAGGATTTACGCAAAATCTATACCTCACCACCACCTCTCGCCTCCGGCGGCGGTTTCGGCTTCGTTTCGGCGCGCGGCAAGGGCAAGAAACAGCCAAAGCCTGAGATTGTCGCCCTCAATGGCCTGTCGCTTGAGATTTCACCTGGAGAAATCTTCGGCCTGCTCGGTCCCAACGGAGCAGGCAAGTCCACGACGGTAGGTATCCTCACCACCCGTGTGCGGCCCACCGCCGGCCAGGCCTGGATCGGCGAGCTCGATGTCTGGAAGGAACAAGTTGCTGTGAAGCGGCTCATCGGAGTCGTGGCTCAGCGTCCGAATCTTGATTTTTCTCTCACCGCTCGCGAAATTCTGCTCTTTCACGGCGCCTACTTTGGCCTGGACTCCCACGAACGTGCCCAGCGAGCCGACGCCCTGCTCGATCGCTTTAAGCTCCGCGACCGCGGCAATCAAATGGTGCGTGGATTTTCCGGTGGCATGATGCAGCGCCTCTCCATCGCTCGCGCCATGATGCACGATCCCCAGGTTCTTTTCCTCGACGAACCGAGCGCCGGCCTCGATCCCCAGACTCGTTTGCTGCTCTGGGAGATCATCCGCGAATACAACCAGAGCGGAAAAACCGTTCTTCTCACCACGCACAATATGGAAGAGGCGGATGCGTTATGCCAGCGTCTGGCCATCATCGATCACGGGCGCAACATTGCTCTCGGCACTCCTGCCGAGCTGAAAGCTTCCGTTCCAGGTGGATTCTTGCTGCGATTGCGCTTCGGACGCCACTCTCCGGAGTTGCTGCAGCGCCTGCAGGGACTACCCGGAGTCCGGGAAGTGCGCGCGAATCCTGACACGCAAAATCAAAATAAGGATTCGCAAAACGACAACTCGGCTGACGTGTATGCGGACCGCGGAGGTTCTTTGGTCTCCGAGATTGCGAATCTTGCCTCCAGCGCCAACATCGAGCTGTGCGACGTGCACATCTCCGAACCCAGCCTGGAGAATCTTTTCCTGCACCACACCGGTAGGAGCTTGCGCGAATGAACTGGAAAACTTTTCTTGCCCTGCTGGCGCGCGACGGTCATGTCGCCCGCCGCAACATCGTTCCCTTGTTGCTGCAAACATTTCTGCAGCCCATGATGTTCGTCTTTATCTTTGGCCGTGTGATGGTGAGCAGCGGCTATATGCCCGCTGCCTACAAAAGCCTGCTACTCCCGGGAATCATGGCGATCAGCATGGTGTTCACCGGAGTCTGGGCGGTCGCTATGCCGTTGATCGCTGAATTTCAATTCACTCGCGAGATCGAAGACCGCCTGCTCGCGCCCATGGAGATTTCCTGGCTCGCGATCGAGAAAGTATTCTTCGGCACGCTGCAAGCGCTGTTCGCAGGTCTCGTGGTCATTCCCGCAGCCTGGTTGCTGCTCCGCCCGGGAGTGGATCTGAACCTGCGTTCCCCGCTAAGCTTTGCCGGCGTCACGCTGCTGGTGGCGCTCTTCTCCGCGTGCGGCGGTCTGGCTCTCGGCTGCAGTATCAACGAGGCTCACATCGGTTTGATGTTCAGCATGGTTCTGACTCCCATGATTTTCTTTGGATGCACCTATTATCCCTGGAGCGCGTTGGCACACTTCCCCATCCTGCAGAAAATTGTGCTGGTAAATCCGCTGGTTTATGCCAGCGAAGGCCTGCGAGGAACGCTGGTACCTCAGTTCCCTCACCTGCCGGTTCTGGCTGTGTTGGTAGCCCTCACGATTTTTGACGCGCTCTTTCTGGCAGCTGGACTGCGCCAGTTCCGCGGAAAAGCCGTCAGTTAGCTTTAGCAGGCTAAAGTCAGTTCGCAATGACGTCAGTCCGCTTTCGCACTTCCGCCGCAAAAGCCTGATCCTTAAGCGAGACCAGATTGATTTCCACATTGGCCAGAGCCCCGGTAATCGCCGCGCGCGCCAGAGCCTGCGCCGTCGTCAGGTCCGACTTCATATTCGGATTCGTAATCGCTTCCAGGTTCGCTGCCATCCGCGCCACCTCGTGCGATTTTTCCGCTACTCCGAGCGGAACGCTTGTCGCCTGCTTCAGCCCAGCTTCAATCAGCGCCTCGCCCTCTTGTGGGCTCACTGTCTTCGCCAGCTTATAAGCCTTCATCACCGCGTTGTATGACTCTGCATCCGCGTCGATCGCTGCCTTCAACTCCTCTCGCAGCGCTCCAAGTCTCGCGATTGCTTCGCTCAACTGCGCTTCATATTGCAGATAAGCCTTCTTCCCGCGCGACATCGAAGCCACCATCGCCGCTAGTCCCGCCGCCATCGCACCCGCCGCAGCGGCAGCACTTCCGCCGCCGGGCGTAGCCGTCGGCGCAGCAAGTTGCTCAACGAACGGTTCCACTCCAGCGCGCAAGCCGCCCACCGCCATCTTCCCGCTCATCACCGCCGCCAGTCGGTTCTCCAGAATCAGCGACGAATCAAAATTCTCCACCTGCAGAAACCACTCCGCCGCCTGCTCCAGTGCCTTCTTCGGAATGAGCCCTACAATCTCGCTCGATACCGGAGCCACGCCATACCGCGCCGCCTCCCGCTTCACCATTTCAAACACACGATGCACCGGCGTCTGCTCGAAGTCCGTCAGATTCATCGAGACCTGCGCCAATCCTCGCACCAGAAATCCCGCACCCTTCACAAAGCGCATTCCGCCATTCGAAAATCTCACCGCCTTCGCGATCTTCTTCGCAATCTCAACATCGGGCGTGTTTAAGAACACGTTGTAAGCGATCAGAAACTTCCGCGCTCCCACCACGGTCGCGCCCGCCGTCGCATGCACCCTTGCTTCGCCAAAGTCCGGCTTCCGCGCCGCATTCGTCGCAATCTCCGCGCGTATTCCTTCAAATTGCCCACGCCGAATGTTCTCCAGATTCTGCCGCTCCGGCGTCCTCGCCGCCGCCTCGTACAGATAAACGGGAATTTGATATCGCTTCCAGATCTCTTCTCCTACATGCCGCGCCATGGCCACGCAATCTTCAATCGTCACGCCATCAATGGGGATGAACGGCACCACATCAGTCGCGCCCATCCGAGGATGCGCGCCCTTATGCACGTTCAAGTCGATTAACTCCGCGGCCTTCCCCGCTCCGCGAATCGCCGCCTCCTGAATCGCCTCCCGCTCGCCCACCAGGGTAATCACGCACCGGTTGTGGTCCGCGTCCATCTCGCGATCGAGCAGGAAAACTCCATCCACTTTCATGGCGGCAACAATGGCGTCAACTTTGCCTGAATCCCGCCCTTCCGAAAAATTCGGCACACATTCCACCAGCGTAGACATAAGTGGGAAGAATAGCTGGCCCATGCTCAACGAAGCAAGGCGTCCCAAGACCTGGTAATGTGTCAGTTTGATTGTCATCCTGAGCAAGCGTTCTTTGCCGAGCGAAGGATCTAGGCGAGCCGCGCGATGTGTCGCGTTCTTTGCGACACAATAATCGCGCGTCTGGCTCGCTTCCGTATCAAACTGACCCACTACCCAAGACTTACCTTCCACGGTTCTTCCGCAAAACTCCACATTCACTTTGGTGTTCCTTCGCTACTAAGATTAGAATTGCGAAATTCGGCGGGCACTTCGTCCATGGCAGATCAGATCAAGACGCCCCCACCGGCCTCGCCTGCGGAAGCTGGCGCGGACGCTCTGGCGGGCACCACCGTCGGCCGCTTCGCAATCTCCAAGCGTCTCGGTGCCGGTGGCATGGGACAGGTCTACGGCGCGGAAGATACCACGCTGAAGCGGCATGTCGCCATCAAGCGCATGGCGCCCCGCGCCAGTTCCACCGAGGCCGACCGCAAACGCTTGCTCAAGGAAGCCCAGCGCGCCTCCGCCCTCAACCACCCCAACGTTGGAGCAATCTACGACGTGGTCGAGCACGCCGGTGAACTCTGGCTCGTGATGGAATACGTCGAGGGTGAGACTCTCCGCCATCGCCTCTCGCAGCCGATTTCCACCGAGGAATTTTTCTCCATTGCTACTCAATGCTGCGAAGGCCTGCAGGCCGCTCACGAGAAAGGCATCATCCACGGCGACATCAAGCCCGAGAACATCATGCTCACCCCCGGCAATCGGGTAAAGATTCTCGACTTCGGCGTCGCCCGCCGTGCCTGGAGCAGCAATCCCGACGAAGCCACCAAGAGTTTGGAGACCATGACCGCCTCCGGCGGCACTCCCGCCTACATGGCTCCTGAGGTCCTGCTGCAACAGCCCGACGACGGACGCTCCGATCTCTTCTCCCTTGGCCTGGTCTTCTACGAAATGCTCGGTGGCGATCAGCCTTTCCGCAGCGAAAGCCTGGCCACCACCATCGCCAGAATCGTTCACGTCGAGCCTGCGGCACTCAAGGATGTCCCCGCCCCGCTCGCCGCTGTGGTCTCTCGTAGTATGGCGAAAACACCGGACGCACGCTACCCCAATGCCGCCGCTCTGCTTGAAGACTTACGCCGCGTCGAACAAGGTGGCAAGCCAAAACGTGTCCCATCCACTTCTGGATGGTTCCATCAATACCGCGCCTTCGCTGCGCTAGCGCTCGTTCTCGTGCTCTTCGCCGTGCTCTTTGCCCTGCGTCCAATCCGTCACTTATTCCGTTCCTCCGCCGCAAACAGCGGAGCTTCTCAAGCGGACTCCGGCGGCTTGCCTGAAACCAAGATTCTCGCCGTCCTTCCCTTCACCGCTGCAAAATCCGACCCCAAGCTCACCGCTCTCGGTGAAGGCCTTGCCGAAAGCGTGGCCGCCAAACTGGGCAAACTCACCGAAGACCGCACCTTTGAAGTTGTCCCGCCCGGCACTCTGCAGGAAAAGAAAATCTCCACGTTACCCGACGCTGCCCGGATGTTCGGCGCCAACCTCGGTCTCACTCTCGCCCTGGAACCTGCAGGCGATCTCGTTAAAATCACATACTCCCTGCTAGGCACGCAGTCCGAAAAGCCGCTCTCCTCGGGCTCGCTTACTCTCCCTCGGGTCGACGCTTTCTCCGCCGAGCAATTAATTTCCGACGGCACCGTCAAGGATCTGCACCTGCAACTCCGCCCCGAGGAAGAAGCTGCCCTGAAATATCACGGGACCGACCAGGCCGCCGCCTATAATTACTATCTGCAAGCTCAGGGCTATCTGCTCGACGGCACCAAAGTCGAGAATACTGACAACGCTGCCCTAATGGCTCGTGAGGCCCTCAAGCTCGATCCCAACTTTGGCATGGCCAAGGCTGCCTTGGGCGAAAGTTACTGGCTCAAGTATTCTGACACCAAGCAGAAGGAGTGGATTGCACCGGCACAGAGCGCATGCAACGACGCCGTCAAACTCGGTAACGCCGGAGCGGCCGGGCATGTTTGTCTTGGCATCATCGACAACGGCACCGGACACTACCCCGAAGCCGCTGCTGAGTTTCAGCTTGCCCTCGGCCTCGAACCTACGAACGAAGGAGCTGCCATCGGCCTGGCCCACGCCTTCCAACTCGAGGGCAAAATCACCGAAGCGGAAGGAGCCTACCAGCAGGCCATTCAGGCGCATCCCAACAGCCGCTCCGCCTACAACAATTTCGGAGCCTTCTATCTTGGGCGCAACCAGTACCAAAATGCGCTTCAGATGTATGCCAAGGCTATTCAGATCGCCCCGGAGTGGTACGCGACGTACTCAAACGTCGGCAACATTTACAACCAGATGGGGCAATACGAGAAGGCCATCGATCCCTTGAAGAAATCAATCGCGATCCGTCCGAGCTACGCGGCATACGTCAACCTTGGTGTCGCGTACTTCGGCCTGAATAAATTCTCCGAAGCCGCCGAGGCCTACGAAGCAGCCGCCAAGCTTGATCCCCAGCAGTATGTAATCTGGGGCGACCTGGGCGACGCGCTCTTCCACTCCGGTAAGAAAGATCAATCCGTGATGCCGCTGAACAAGGCGGTCGAGCTGGCGAAAGCCGAACTAAAAGTCAACTCCCACGACCCGGGAGTCCTTGGCGACTTAGCCAGCTATCACTCTCTGCTGGGAGATCGCAAGAACGCCCTGCTTTACCTGGGACAGGCTCTGCAATACGGCCACAACGATAAAGACCTACTCTTGGACGCGGCTTCGGTGTATAACCATCTGGGCGAAAGTGGCTTGGCTATCGAGTTCCTGGCTAAGGCCGTGCAAGCAGGCTACACCGCGGACAAGATTCGAAGTCTGCCCGACTTTGACAATCTCGCCGCTATGCCTGCCTACCAACAGATCATCAAATCGAAGTAGCTCCAGTGGAAGTGGGGCTGGAGTGGGGCTGAGTCAGAACCCGTGGGGCGTCGGTTTCCTGGAAGTATCGCGTCCTGACAAGGACAACAGACAATTCAAGAAAAATAACGAGAGGAGCATCTATGGCAACTCAAAGAGTAACACCCGATCCAGACACGCCAAACCCGGTCAGCACGAACATCTGCGACCCTTTCTCGGCGGAATTAGGAGCCTTGGTCACCTTCACCGGCGTCACCGGAAAGCAGAGCATCACCGCGATCAAGGGTCAAACCTGGCCATTCACCATTGCATCCCCGATCGACTTCCCGCTCAAGGCAAACGAATACATATACATATTGAGCAGCGGGCTGAACGTAAACCAGACGTATCCTTACACCGTAAGTCAGACTTGTTCGAACGGAGTGCAGAAAGGCGTAACCATCATCGACCAGATGCCAAAGCACCACAAGTAGACACGCCAACTGATTTCAGGGGACGGCCGAGCTCCGTCCCCCTATCATCCACTAACGTTTCTTCCAGAACCTTCCCACTCCCAACCGCACCTGCACCGTATTCAGCCCTGGATTGTAATTCCCTAGCCCCGCGCTCGATATATGCAGATATCGCACGTCCACGCTCCAGTTATATTTCTCGCCCAGAATGTGCGTCCCCAATGCCGCGCTGGGCGTGAAGTTCACCGTGTTCGTATAGGTAGGAATAGCGTGATTGCTAAACACCGTTCCGCCGCTCAACTCGAAGTAGGGTGAGAAGCGTCCACGCCGCTCAAAATTCCATTTCAGCACCAGCGCGTTGAATCCCCATCCATACGCGGTATTGGCCGGTTGAAAAATCAGGTACACCGGAACAATATCCGCTGCATACTCGAATCGTCCTCGCAGAATCCCCGGCCAGTGCGGCCCGGTAAGAATCCTCCCGTACCGCACCCCGGCATCGAAGGCCTCCGTCTGGGAAGTCCCACCCGGCACCGAGTGACCCCCTCCGGCCCACACCTGTACCTCGTTCCCATCGGTTTCCGGCCCACTCTGCGCCCAGCCCAGCCCGGTTACCGCGATCAAGCAAACAAAAAGAAGAAAACCGTTCATTCGCACCATGTAATCGAGGTTGCCCGACTCGCGCTTATTTTGCAAGCGAGGTCCACACGAGCCTGAGACCATCACACCTTCCGTTCTGAATCAGTTACCCCTGTGATCTAGGTCACAGCCGCCTCCCATTCCCCGCTCTATGATCCATTTGAACGCGATAGTGTTCATCGGAGGCTCCGATGTCACGACAGGTTTCCAAACCGATTTTCAGGCTTGCTCTGGTTCTTTCCGCCGCACTGGTCTTCATGGTTGCGCTTTGCGCGCAAGACACACCTCCGGCGCAGAAGACCACGCAGCAGCCCTCTTACGCCGCGATCCCCGTACAAGCCGCCAAGCAGGCCAATCCCGTCAAGTCTTCGCCCGAATCGCTGACCCGCGCCAAGAAGTGGTGGGCGCTCGATTGCGTCATGTGCCACGGCGCCAACGGCGACGGCAAGGGCAGCCTGGCCACTGACATGAAGCTGAAGATTGCCGACTTCACCGATCCCAGCACGCTCAAGGATCGTACCGACGGCGAGATTTTCTACATCATCAAGAACGGCCACCAGGACATGCCACCCGAAGGCGACCGCATCAAGCCCGAGGAGAACTGGGACCTGGTCAACTACGTGCGCTCTTTATCGAAGGCAAAATAAGGGCTGGGAGTGGCTCGTGTGGGGCGGACACTCTTGTCCGCCTCTTTTGACTTTGATTTTGTTCTTAATCCTTAATCACAAGCATCTCAGGGAAAGCCATCTAGTGCTTGCAATAAAAAACGCGGCTCTCAAGCCGCGCGCGTTTAAATCCCTTGTCATTCCGAACCGGGCTGAAAGCCCGGTGAGGAACCTGCTGGTTACGCCACCCGATTCCGCCGGCCACCCTTTTCCCACCACACCGCGGGATCTTCCGGCCGGTTCAGCATCTGCGACAATTCCTTCTTGATCTCGAGCAAACGGTTGGCCCGCATCTCCACCGCCGACTGGTCAATCTGGGTATCTGACCCCTTGCCCGTAAATCGGGCGTTCATGTTCCGTAAGTCCGTGATTTCCTGACGAAGGCTGGTGAGATGTTCCAATATGTAGGGCATACTTTGATCTTACCCCAGATTCCAGAACTCGCCAGACTATTTCCTGCGGAGCGATGTTTCCGCATCGCTTTGAGCTTGAGAGCGGTTGAGATTCGTTCCAGAATTTCAGATTTCCGCTGAAACCTGGGTATACCCCTCCCCCTAGGCCCGTATTGGAATCATCGAGTTAGCAGAAAAATCCCTCGCAAAATACGTCGCCTAAAAGACTTAACATGCAAAATCTACCAAACACAGGGGTTACGAGCCGATCGTTGGTCGGGCTCGCAGAGCTCGATCTACAGCCTCTGCTGGGACAAGAATGAACGAATCAGATCTGCGGGGCAAGGGCAGATGTCACATGGGGCTGTGGATGGTGATAGGACACGGGCGGGTGGCCAACCCTTTCCATGTTTTTCCTTACCGTTCCAGAATTATGGGTGCCCCCGTCCTTGCGCTTTTTGCAAGGGCGGGCACGATGCGGCCTGAGCCATGTGTTTTCGGGACCTGAAAACATAGACCGTCATTGCGAACGTCCGTGGTACTCGCCCTTCGCATAGAACGCGAAGGACGGGGCACCCTTTTTGACGCAAACGCTAGCGACCCTAAAAGCCTGGGCCACCCGCCTCACAAGGTCCCCTGAATTTGAGCCGTCATTTCCCCCGGCTTGCCAATGCGCAGATAACGCAAATGGGTCTGCTCTGGGGCGAAAAAACCCACTGCTTCGATGCGGGCACCTTTGGGCGTTGCTATAAACGCCGTGTAGAGGGCCATGCAGGCGTCACCGCAGGCCGTAGGAAAGTCACAAAGTACATCGAAATCTATGCCGTTAATCCTTAGAACGCTCAATTTAAGCGCCTGCCCCGCTTGGGACAGCCAGTTCAGCCATTCGTCTAGTGCTTGCTCAACACTTCTGCCCGAAGCTCCTTCCCCGAGCTTGCCCCCTATCCGTATCGTGGTTGCGAGATCCCAATCGGTCGACTGTCCGAGCCACGGCAGATCAAGACGTTTATAGTCAAGGATCCTGTACGTCGTACTCCTCAGGAAGAGCCCAAGTTTATTGCCTTGCCAATGACGCGGCCTCCCCTCATAGAGAGGCGCTAGGATGTCCCTCTCTGCGTCCACGACTTGCCTCACATAGCTGCGAATTTCGTCGTTCCACCTCGTTGGATCGGCGTACCTGAAGGACGGGTCATCCAGTTGTTCGAAAATCGGATCGTATATCTCAAGCAGGGCGAATTTCCACGGCATAACCCAGGCCTTCCTCACGAGGCGGTTTTTCTCGAGGCTCGAAAGATCAGCAATGTTGGCGCTTCTAGTGATGTTCACTCGCCGCAACGCCATCGTCTTCATCCTCTCTAATGTGACGGGCAACAATCATATTAGCGCCGGGTGCCCCATCTTTGCGTTCTCACAAAACAGCCTGCCCCGAAGCCGAAGGGTGGGATTCCACAAACCTCTACCCTCTCGGGATTACGATCTCGCCGTGGGCAGGCACCCTCCGCGATGCGACCAACCGAAGGCTACCGGGACGCAACGGCAGCCAGAGGCTTGATGGCCTTGAGTTCCTTCGAATACTTTTTCTTGACCTGATGAACCGCAAAGGCATCCTGCAAGTTCAGCCAGAACTGCTCGGAGGTGCCGAAATATCTGGCTAGCCGGGCAGCCATCTCGGGAGTGATGCCCCGCTTCTCCCGGACAATGTCATTGACCGTAGGAGCGGAAACCCCCAGCTCTACCGACAACCGGTAAGCGGAAACGCCCATGGGTGCGAGAAACTCCTCCCGCAGAATTTCTCCGGGATGCACCGCCCATCCTGCCGAACCATCATTTTCGATACTCATTCTCTTCTCCATACCTAATACTGATGCCTTTCTACTGCCGCCGAGTCTTCTACATACGATCAGTTACATACGATCAGTGGTAATCCGTGATCTCTACATCGTAGGCATCCCCGTTCCGCCACACAAAGCACAGGCGAAATTGTTCGTTGATGCGAATGCTGTGCTGGCCGTTCCTGTCGCCGCGCAACTCCTCCAACCGGTTGCCAGGAGGAATTCGCAGGTCCTCCAAATTAGTGGCCGCATGCAGCGCGGCCAGTTTCCTCTTGGCGATATTTCGCAGACTTGCCGGAGGCATTCCCTGGCTCTTTCCTGTGTCCCAGAACTCCTTCGTGTTCTTGTCCGCGAAAGATTTGATCACCAACCATAGTTTAACGATGATCGTTAATAACGTCCACCATTAAATCGCTGGAACCTGCAGCCTCTTGACAAGCTCCCACTCAACTCCGTACAATTAGCACTCAGTAGGCGAGACTGCTAACAGCCACGCCGAATCCCAAACAAATCATAGGTTTACGCAAGATCAACCTTCTACACAACTTTTGAAAGGAGTTGCAACCATGGCGAAATTTAGCCCACTGCATGATCGCATCCTCGTCCGTCGCGTGGAGGAAGCTTCCACCACTCGAGGCGGCATCATTATCCCCGACAGCGCGAAAGACAAGCCGCAAGAGGGCATCGTGGTTTCCACCGGCAAAGGCCGCACCAACGATGAAGGCAAGACCTTCCCTCTGGCCGTTCATGAGGATGACCGCATCCTGTTCGGAAAGTATTCCGGCACCGAGATCAAGATTGACGGCGAAGACTTCATCATCATGAAAGAAGACGAAGTCCTCGGCATCCTCACCGGCGCCGCTACACCGGCCAAGAAGGAACTCGCCGGCTCAAAGAAATAAGGAAGGTCGCGTCGCGCTTGATTGTCACCCCGCTTCGCGGGCTGACGTGCGGTCGCTCTTTCAGGTCCTTCGCAACGCAAAAAGCGCGCTGCTCAGGATGACAAACGAAATTCTTGAAATTCATTAGGAGAAGACAAAATGGCAAAACAAATCGTACACGGCGAAGAGTCCCGGCAGGCGATCCTGCGCGGCGTCAATCTTCTGGCCGACGCTGTAAAAGTCACCCTCGGCCCCAAGGGCCGCAACGTTGTGATTGAGAAGAAATTCGGTTCGCCGACCATCACCAAGGACGGCGTCACCGTGGCAAAAGAAATCGAACTGAAGGACGGCCTCGAGAACATGGGCGCCCAGATGGTTCGCGAAGTTGCCAGCAAGACTTCTGATGTCGCCGGCGACGGGACCACCACCGCCACTGTTCTCGCCCAGGCAATTTATCGCGAAGGCGTGAAGACGGTTGCTGCTGGCGCCAATCCAATGGCGATGAAGCGCGGCATCGAGAAGGCTGTCTCCCTGGTTTGCGGCGCATTCGACAAGAAGACCGGCGAACGCTCCAAAGGCGAGCTCGACAAGTTCTCCAAGCCCGTCTCGGGAGAAATGATCGCACAAGTCGGAACAATTTCGGCAAACAACGATGAGACCATTGGACACATCATTGCCGAAGCGATGAAGAAAGTCGGCAAGGATGGCGTCATTACCGTGGAAGAGTCGAAGACGCTGGAGACACAGCTGGAAGTGGTCGAAGGTATGCAGTTCGATCGCGGCTACCTGTCGCCTTACTTCGTTACCGATCCCGAGCGGATGGAAGTTGCTCTCGAGAATGCTTACATCCTGATCAACGAGAAGAAGATCAGCTCCATGAAAGATCTGCTTCCGTTGCTCGAGCAGATTGCGAAGAGCGGCAAGCCGTTGGTCATCATTGCTGAGGACGTGGAAGGCGAAGCACTCGCTACCCTCGTCGTCAACAAGCTGCGCGGAACGCTGCAAGTCGCGGCCGTCAAGGCTCCCGGCTTCGGCGATCGTCGCAAGGCGATGCTGCAGGATATCGCGATCCTCACCGGCGGCAAGGCGATCACGGAAGATCTCGGCATCAAGCTCGAGAACGTGCAGGTCAGCGATCTCGGCCAAGCCAAGAAGATCACCATCGACAAGGACAACACGACCCTGGTCGAAGGCAAGGGCAAGCACTCGGAGATCGAAGGCCGCGTAAAGGAAATTCGCAGCCAGATCGATAAAACGACCAGCGACTACGACCGCGAGAAGTTGCAGGAGCGGTTGGCGAAGCTGGTGGGTGGCGTAGCCGTGATCAAAGTCGGCGCCGCGACCGAGACCGAAATGAAGGAAAAGAAAGCCCGCGTGGAAGATGCGATGCATGCGACCCGCGCAGCCGTGGAAGAAGGCATTGTCCCCGGCGGCGGAGTGGCACTGGCTCGCTGCGTTGCGGCTCTCGACAAGCTGAAGGTCGAGGATCCGGACGAGCAGATCGGCGTGAACATCGTGAAGCGCGCCCTGCAAGAGCCGATGCGCCAGATTGTCGAAAACGCCGGCCAGGAAGGCGCGGTCGTGCTCGGCAAGGTGCTCGACTCCAAGGAGATCAACTACGGCTTCAACGCACTGACCGACGAGTACGAAGATCTGGTCAAGGCGGGCGTGCTCGATCCGACGAAGGTGGTGCGCACTGCACTCACCAACGCCGGCTCGATCGCCGCATTGATGCTGACCACCGAAGCGCTGGTCGCGGAGATTCCGGAAAAGAAGGAAGCTCCGATGGGCGGCGGCGGACACGGCGGCGGCGGCATGGAAGGCATGTACTGAGCGCGTAGTCCGCGGCGTCTGAGCCGCGGGCGCTCATCCTGAGCGCG
>DATEQW010000065.1:0-3925 GCA_035272245.1 Candidatus Sulfotelmatobacter sp.
GTCACCAACCTGCTCGGCAAGATCGATCACATTGATATTTGTGGAGCGAATCGCTGGGTACGTCAGGGACAGAAGCTCATCACCCTGCACAGCGGCAACACCAGCGTGGATCTGCTCTCGCCGGTGGAAGGCGTGGTCACGGCCATCAACAACGACGCGCTAGGCGATCCCAGCCTGGTGAGCAACGATCCTTATGAGCATGGATGGCTCGCCATGGTGAAGTCCCCCGACTTGACTGTGAATCAGAGAAACCTGATTCAGGGCTCGATGGTTGCGCCCTGGATGCAAAACAACGTAACCCGGCTGAACGCGATGTTAACCGAATCCTCTCCTGCCCTGGCGCAGGACGGCGGATCGCCCGTCAGTGGTGTGCTTCCGCGGCTTACGCCTGAACTGCAGAAAAAAGTAGTGAAAGAGTTCCTGTTGTCGTAACGGAACTCTGGCTGGGAAAGGAGAAGCGTCATGGCAAGCACCAGAGGAATCTTGGTCGACATCACGAAGTGCATCGGCTGCCGGAGCTGCGAGCAGGCCTGCAAACAGATTCACGGGTTTCCCACGGACACCGAGTACAAGCTCTCCACCACCGCGCTCACGATTGTCGAAGACCACGGCGATCGCTTCGTGCGGAAGATGTGCATGCACTGCCAGGATCCGGCTTGCGCATCGGCGTGTCTGGTGGGTGCGCTCAAGAAAAGCGCCGCTGGCCCGGTCACCTATGACGCGTCGAAGTGCATCGGCTGCCGCTATTGCCTGGTCGCATGTCCGTTCGGCGTGCCGCGCTACGAGTGGTCGAAGCTGGTGCCCTACGTGAAGAAGTGCGACATGTGTGCCGAGCGCCAGGCAAAAGGCCAACTGCCAGCCTGCGTGGAAGCTTGTCCGGTGCAGGCATCGATCTCCGGCACTCGCGAAGAAATTCTGGAAGAGGCGCAGCGCCGCATCCTCAACGATTCGAAATACGTGAAGCACATCTATGGCAGCGAGGAAGCCGGCGGAACATCGGTCTTCTTCATTTCCGATGTGCCTTTTGAAAAGCTCGGTTTCACCGCTCCACCTAAGCAGGCGTTGCCGCTGCTGACGGCAAGTGCTCTGGGAGACGGACCCACCGTGATCCTGGTCGGTGGCGCTCTGCTCTCCGGCTTGTACTGGATCACGCAACGCCGGGCACTGGTCGCTTTAGCCGAAGCCCGCGAGAAATCTGTAAAGGAAGGGAGTTAAGCCATGACTACCACAGGAATGACTACCCGAGAAACGACTGCCAAACGATTATTTCCAAGAATTAGTTTCTGGCGCACGGTCGTCGCGTTGATCTTCGCTGCTGGCATCTACTCCATGTATGCCCGGTTCGCACTGGGCTTTAAAGTGGCGACGAATCTCACCGATCCTCAGCCCTGGGGCTTATGGGTAGGATTAGGCACACTGTGCGGCGTGGGACTCTCAGCCGGCGGTTTCGCCATCGCGGCATCCGTGTATCTCCTGGGCCTCGATCGTTACCGGCCAATCCTGCGCACCGCAGTCCTCATCTCCTTCCTGGGATATTGCACCGTATGTATCGGCATGCTCTACGAGCTCGGTATTCCCTGGAGAATCTGGCATCCCATCGTTATGTGGAACCGGCACTCCGTGCTGTTCGAGGTGTCGTGGTGCGTGATGCTCTACACCACTGTGCTCGCGCTCGAGTTCTCACCGGCGCTCATCGAAAAACTTCCCTGGGCGAAGCCCCGTGAACTCTACCTGCGCTGGCACCACAGCATCCTGATCGCGCTGGTATTGGCGGGCACGCTGCTCTCCTCGATGCATCAATCGTTCCTCGGCGGACTCTATCTGATCACCAAAGGCCGTCTGGATCCGCTCTGGTATACACCCTACCTCACCACAATGTTCTATCTCTCTGCCATCCCCGCCGGACTGGCGGTCACCATCATGGCCATCTACCTCTGCGTGCGCTCGCTCAACGTGCGGGTTGATATGAACATTTTGAGCGACGTGAGCCGAGTGATCGGGCCGTTGCTCATCATGTGGGGCATCTTCCGGTTCGTCGATATCATCACCCGAGACGCAACTCCCTATCTGTGGATGTGGCGCGAAGAGACCGGCTTATTCTGGCTGGAGATTGCTTTGCTGGTGGTCATCCCGCTCATCCTGCTGAATCGGCCGGGAGTGCGCGAGAACCCGCAATACTTGTACGGGACCTGTGCCATAGTCGTGATGGGATTCATCACCAATCGTTTGAACGTCTCCATCACGGCCTTACAGGCGAGCTCCGGCGTTTACTACGTGCCGAAGTGGACGGAATTCGCAGCCACGCTGGCGACGATTGCCGCAGCCGTGGTGGCCTTCCATTACGCCGTCGTCTATCTCGACATTTTGCCCAAGAACCCGCCGCCACAGAAATGGATGGCTGCGAGCGTTCCCGCAAGAGCCTGAAGTGGAACGCTGCAGCACAAAGCCCCGGGAGAACCAGCCCGGGGCTTTTCGTTTGGTGCAGACACCATCAGGTTCGACGACTCGCGGTCGAAATTCAGTCCGCTGCCTTTACCTTCAGCCGGCGCTGTAACGATGTGGGATGGATGCCGAGAATCCGCGCAGCCTGCGTTTTATTGTTCCCGGTCGCAGCCAGAACTTGTTCGATGTAGTTGTCTTCCAGCGCGCGCAGGCTGAGGAACTGATCTCCCGTGGGAGAAATGTCGACCGAGGAGAATGCTTCGCTGAGTTTTTTCTCCTCCCGCTGGTCACGAATCTCTTCCGGCAAATGGCAGGAGTCGATCTCGCCTTCCGCATTCAGAATCATGGTCCGCTCGATCACGTTGCGCAGTTCGCGAATGTTTCCCGGCCAGGGATATTGCGCCAGCAATTCCCCCGCCGCCATACTGAATCCGGTAAAGTTTTTCCTCAACTCGCGATTGAACTGCAGCAGGATTTCCAAGGCCAGAGGGACAATGTCTTCCTTGCGCTCGCGCAGCGGAGGAATGTCCAACTGAACTACATTGATGCGGTAATAAAGGTCTTCGCGAAATCGCCCCTGGCTCACGGCGTTCTTCAACTGATCGTTCGTGGCGGCGATCAGACGGATGTTCACTTTGATCGTGCTCGTCCCACCCAGCCGCATGAACGTGCCTTCCTCAAGCACCCGCAAGATCTTCGCCTGCACGCTCGCGGACATGTTTCCGATTTCGTCGAGAAAAACCGTGCCGCCGCTGGCCCGTTCCAGCAAGCCTTCTTTGCGGCGCCGAGCGTCGGTGAAAGCTCCGGGTTCGTAGCCAAACAGTTCGCTCTCAAGCAAAGCGTCAGGCAGAGAGGCGCAGTTGATCTCCAGCAGCGGCATCGAGGTGCGCGGGCTGGCATAGTGAATGGCCTTGGCGAGCACTCCCTTGCCGGTACCACTCTCACCCAGAATCAGGATCGTGGTATGGTCGGAGTCGGCCGCCTTGCGGGCCACCTCCAGCATCTTGATGGTGGCGGGATTGTGCGTAACGATGTGTCCAAAATCGTAGCGACCCTTTTCCGACTCCACCGAATCGCGCACGCGCACGCGCAGAGCCAGTACTTCGGCGGCGCGATGCAGAATGTTCGTCATGTCATCGAGGTGAAATGGTTTCACCAGATAGTCGAAGGCTCCCAGCTTCATGGCTTCGACGGCGCGCTCCACCAGATGGTAAGCGCTCATCATGATCACTATCGCAGTCGGGTTCGCTTCTTTGATCTGGCGCAGAACTTCGACCCCATCGATGCCGGGAAGAACAATATCCAGCAAGATGAGGTCGGGATTCTCATCGTGAAAAATTTTCAGTCCCGCTTCGCCGGAGAGCGCAGTGAATACCTCGAATCCATCCTGGCGCAGACCACGCGAGATGGTCCGGAGCGTGAGCTCTTCGTCATCGATGATCAATGCACAATATGGCATGTCAACTCACGAGCCTCAAACCAC
>DATEQW010000066.1:0-4577 GCA_035272245.1 Candidatus Sulfotelmatobacter sp.
TCCACGCGCGCCGCCCAATCTCCCTGATGCCGGTTGAGTTCTCGATCCCGCTCGATTTTCGCGAACACTTTCTGCCGACTTTGCAGGTCAAGATATTCCTCGATCTGTCCCGGCTCCAATGTTTGTCCGCTATTTTGGGCCTGCTCTACTTTTTGACTGAGTGGCTGTAACCTTTTATTAAGGTCTTCGAGCTCGGCATTTGGTGGCAACACAGGCAACGGAGTACTGAGGTCGCCATAAATCCCTGCGCTGTAATCCCCCGGATTCAACCCTGCCAGCACAGTCTCACCATCCGGTCCCACCCAAACACCGACGTTGAACGGCGTGCCCTCCGGCGTTCTCTCCAGGGATTCCCATCCTCCTGCAGGAGCAGACGATCCCCACACCAATTTCTGCGTCGAAAATCCTTTCACCCCGGAGTGCGCCAGAATCGTCGGCATCGACGCCGGAAATCCGAAGCAATCGGGCAGCATGTATTCTGCGCTGGCTCGGCCAAGTTCTTTGCGAAACCAATTATTGCCGTACAGCACTTGCCGGATGATGGTCTCGGCGCTGGGTGCATTCACGTCGCCCTCTTCCATGGACGACCCCGCCGGAAACCATCTTCCTTCGTCGACATACTTCTTCAGCCTGGCAAAATCGGCCGGGAAATATTCCTTCATCAAGCGGTAACGGTTGGCGCCGCTGAAATTAAAAATGTAGTGCGGGTATTTATCGAAGAGCTTGAAATTCTCTTCCATCGTTTTGCGAAGATATTCGTCGATCACCTGCGGATATTCCCACCGCCATTCCGTATCCAGGTGCGCATAGCCAACCACATAAAGCGTGGGCTGCTTGGTCAGATCGGGCTTGTCGTTCGACTGAGCGTTGCCCGTCTGGGCGTTGCTCGTGCAGAAAAATAAGAAGATGAAGGAGGCCAGTTGAAGCGTCACCGAAGCTACGTGAGATCCTCGCATCGTACTCTCCCGAAGTTTTTTCTTGCCGGTAAGCGGTTTTACAATATCAGGTTTTTACAAATGCCAAAGCCGCACTCGATGCGGTCGCCATGAATGGTGTAGGTTAGACTTATGCCGCCTAAGCCGCACGCGCGCTCGCCCCGCTGGTATACGATTCCAGCCCGCGTTCTGCTCGTGACTTTCATCGGCACTCTGCTCTGCTTTGCCGTCAGCTTGTTTGTGGGAATCATCGGGACTGTGCTCGTGTCAGCGATGCGGGGCAACGCCCATCCCGACATGACCCTGGCCTATCGCCATATCGCTTTGCCATTTGCGGTGGTCGCCGGAAGCATTATCTTTGTTCTCGCACTCACCATGGAAATCCGCCACTATCGCCAAATGAAAACACTCGCGGCGATCGAAAGAGTGAGCTAGGTATGCCAAGCATCTCGCCACCTCGGATTGCCATTCCCATGCCGCATTCCGCTGATCGCGAATATGCGGAGCGTGCAATCCCGCAATACGAGCGCGCTGTAAAACTTGCCGGCGGCGGACCGGTGCGCATTCCACTCGATCAGGCGCCAGCCGAAGTGATGAAAATCATTGAGGGTTGCGACGCTGTACTCTTGCCCGGCAGCAACGCCGATGTCGATCCTGCCAGGTTCGGAGCAGCCCGCTCTTCGCACACCGCGGCTGCCGATGTTCTCCGCGATAGCGTCGACGACCTTCTGCTGCGGGACGCCTACAACCGGCGCAAGCCCGTGCTTGGCATCTGCTATGGCTTGCAGAGCCTTAACGTTTACCGCGCTGGATCGCTGATTCAGCACATTCCGGACTTCCTGCCGGAAGAGTTGCGGACGCGCGTCAATCATGAAGCGGGAAAGACGGTCGCGGTTGCGCACACCGTTGAAATCGAGGATGAATCCAGACTGGCGCAAATTCTCGGCAGAAGAAACGAACGCGTAATCCCAGTAAACTCATCGCATCACCAATCAGCGGATATGATCGGGGAAGGCTTGCGCATCGTAGCTCGTTGCTCTGACGATGGCATCATCGAAGCGCTGGAAGGCACGAATCCCAATCACTTCGTGCTGGCGGTGCAGTGGCATCCCGAACGCTCCGTGAATGATGACGAACACTCTCGCGCTATTTTTCATGCGCTCGTGAAGACAGCAGACGCTCGGCGTAAGGAATTGAAAGAGATCGAAAACGTGAAGTGAATCTATTTCGTCTTCTTGCGCGGTTTCTTCGGTTTCCTTCGGGCCTCCAGCAGCACCACTACATGCGCAACCGCAGTGTTCTCCAGGTTGAGTCCCTCCGGAGTCTTCGCCTTCAGCCCGACGCAATCCGAGTCAACTCCCAACCACTGCGCTATGCGCGCTCGAATCGCCGCGGCATGTGGTCCAATCTTCGGGGCAGCCAGAATAAGGCTGGCGTCGAGGTTCGCCACGCCATATCCGGCGTTGTGCACGCGTTTCAAAGCCTCGCGCAGGAAGACTGCTGAGTCTGCACCCTTCCACTTCGCGTCCGACGGCGGAAATAGCGCTCCAATGTCCGGAGCAGCGATTGCTCCGAGCAGCGCGTCGGTGATCGCGTGCAGAAGCACATCGCCATCGGAATGCCCACCCAAACCTTTGTCGTGCGCGAGCGGGACGCCGCCAATCTTCAGCGGAATCCCCGGACGGAATTCATGCGAGTCAAAGCCATAGCCGATTCTCAAAGCAGCCCCTATTTCCCTAAGTAGAACTCCGCTAACTCCATATCCGCCGGAGCTGTGATCTTGATGTTCCGCGGCGAACCCATCACGACCGCCACATCGTGGCCCGATCTTTCCACCAGAGAACTTTCGTCAGTCCCCATGAATCCATCCGCCGACGCCTCGTCGAATGCTTTCTTGATCACGCTGTAGCGAAAGCCCTGCGGCGTCTGCGCCATTACGATCCCCGCGCGTGGAAGCGTCGCCTTGATCAGTGCACCCTCGGCCGTCCGCTCAACCTGCTTCACCGTATCGACGGCTGGAAGGCCAGCAATCGCCGCGCCATATTTCCGCGCCGCCTCAATCACTTCCTGAATAATTTCCCGGGTCACAAACGGGCGCACCGCATCGTGCACCAGAACGATATCGTCGGCCGCAGCCTCAACTGCATTCAACGCGCTCTCCACCGACTGCTGACGGTGCTCGCCGCCCACCACGAATTCGACCTTCTTTTTCAGGACGTCTGAGGCATCAGCCTGGAGACGCGCGCGAAATCCGGCAATCTCGTTTTCTCGCAGCGCGATCCACATCTCGCTGACCGCATCGACGGCAGCAAACTTTCGCAGCGTGTGGATGAGAATTGGCGTACCCCCCAGTTCGGTAAATTGTTTGGAGGGCGGCGCCTTCTTTTGCTTGTCTTTGGCACCAACGAACATTGGCGCCATGCGGGTTCCAAGGCCTGCCGCTGGAATTATGACAATCACCTTCATCGCGGGGTGTAAGTATACGAGCGCGGAGGTAGGAGTTCAAATCTGTGCCTCACGCGGCCACTTCGTCACATCGCAATGCGGACGAGGGCTGCCAACCCTAAACGCCTCGTCTACAGGAAACACTGTAGAGGGCAGAGCGATGAAAGACCCTCACGCATTTTTTGCCTGGCACCCTCCCCGCCCCCACGAAACATCCGGCGCGAAAACCGGCGTGCATCCTTCACTCAGTAACCGGGTTAACTGGTTTCCCGAAGGCAAGCCTCAAACTGGCAGCCAACGTGCACCTCTTGGGGGTGCCCAGAGTCGACGACTTAGCATCTTATAACGAGCTAACCCGTCGATTAAAAGTGGCACCGAGATAGCCGGAGTGAGACTAGCCATGAAAATGATTAAATTTCGTTTCTGGATCGAGGTGCTGGCGCTGGTAAGCGTGATCGCGTGTGTGCTTGCGCTCTGCCTTGCAACCCTTGGCGCCGCCGCAGGCGCAGCCACCACGGAGCCTGAATCCGGGCCGCCGCCACACGCATCCGCAGCCGCAACGCAGTCCTATGAGGGCATCATTACAGACAGTCACTGTGGTGCAAGACACTCAGCCACGGTGGGCATGGCTGCCGCCGACTGCACTCGGGTTTGCGTTCGCAGCGGAGAGAGCTTCGCGCTGGTGGATGGGGACAAAACTTATAATCTCGAAGGCGAACCTGCGGCGCTGAAGCGGGTAGCTGGGCAGCGCGTCAAGATCGTGGGAACTCTCAACGGCAAAACCATTTCGGTGGCAGCGATTAACGCGTCCTAAGACTGAGCAGGTTTACTTTCCACCAGGGTATTCGGAACCGCGGCCGCGGGCCCCGGCGCTCCGGGGATCACCGGCACTGCGGGCTGCGCAGGTGCGCCGGTGCGGGTAAACGCACGTTCATCCCATTTCCCGAAGATCATCTTTCCAGCGGTCGTCTGCAACACCGACGTGACCGATACATCAATCGTCTTGCCGATCATCTTTCGCGCGTTGTCCACCACCACCATGGTTCCGTCGTCGAGATAGGCGACGCCCTGGTTGTATTCCTTGCCTTCTTTCAGGATGAACACCTTCATGATCTCGCCCGGCAGCACAATGGGTTTGAGCGAGTTCGCCAGTTCGTTGATGTTCAGCACCTCGACTCCCTGCAATTGCGCCACCTT
>DATEQW010000067.1:0-5931 GCA_035272245.1 Candidatus Sulfotelmatobacter sp.
AAGAACCCGCAGCAGCCGGTCCTTTATTCGGTTGATTGGGACGCCAGGAACAAGCAACTCGTCTGGGCGGTTATGTACGGTACTTCCCATGCCGACTCCAAAGGCGTCGGCATCATCGACGCTACTTCGGGCAAGTTCCTGCGCGCCGCTAGGTAAGATTGGCCGTCGCCATGAACTTTCTGTCGCGGTGGCTTGCTACGCTCACTTGAAGCAAGCCACCTGAAGGATATTTTCAGTTAATCGGCAGTGCCTTACGCGCATTCCTGCGACGCCTTGATTTTCGTTACTGCCGGCGCTGCCTCCGGAGCTTTCACACTCACCGTCCGCTCCCCCCGCCGGATCAGCACAATTGCTCCTAGAATCGCCACTGATGCCAGCACCACCCGCATCGTCAGCGGCTCGTGCGCCAGAAACCATCCCAGCAGAACGGCAACGATCGGATTCGCGTACGTATGCGTTGCCACCAGCGTCGGCGGTACCCGCTGCAACAGCCATGTGTAGGCCGTAAACGCCACCACCGATCCAAACGTGATTAGATATCCCAGCCCAAACAACGATCGCATCGAGATGCTCGCCCAGTGCGTCTGCTGAAACTCCCCCGCGATCCCGGCCGCGATCAGCAACATCGCCGCGCCGCAGATCGTCGGCAACGCCGTCCGCCCCAGCGCGTCCGAAGGCAGCTTCAGCCGCGGCGAAATCACCACGCCCAAGGACCACGACAAACTTCCCAGCAGCACGGCCAGCAATCCCAGCAGGCTCGAACCCTTCACCGTCAACTCCGCTCCCGTCAGCATCGCCACTCCAACCACGCCCACTCCCAATCCGAGCGCGCTCAACCGGCTGATCCTCTGCTGTCCCATCATCCAGGCTAGCACCAGAATGAACATCGGCTCCGTCGCGATCAGCAGCGCTGCCAGTCCCGATCCCACGTATTGCTCCGCCCAGAAAAGCGACCCGTGGCCGATCAGGAAGAAGAATGTTCCCAGCACAAATCCCGCCGCCCACTGCTGCCGCGTCGGACGAAACCCCCGTGCCCACGCCCATGCCAGCATGATTGCACCTGCTATCGCCTGCCGCACTCCCACCGTCACCAGCGGCGGAATCGTCTCCACCGCATACCGGATCGCCAGATAGGTCGATCCCCATATGACATAGATCGCCACAAAGGCCAGCGCCAGCTTGACGCCGAGTCCCCGGTCGCGCGTGCTCGCGGATTTGCTTCGATTGTGCACCATCACCGGCCTACCTCCTATGTTTATCATCTTGCCGCTGCGACGGAGAGCCATGATTTGCGCCGATTCATTGAGAGCCATGACCTAACCTCCAAAGTAATATACAAAGGTTAAATATCCTTGAATAACCTGTCAATACAATTTTAACGGTTATGTGATATAGATACAGACAGGCGACTGTTTGACGCCGTTTGAAAGGAGTCGTTGGTGGAACCGTTTCGGATTCATGTCACAGATGAGGTGCTCGACGATCTGCGGGCACGGCTTCGCCATACCAGATGGCCCGATCAGGTGCCCGGAATTGGTTGGAAGCAAGGCACGGCCCTGGACTGGCTGCAACACATTGTGTCTTACTGGGCCTATGAGTTTGACTGGCGTGCGTGGGAGCGGAGGCTTAACACTCTCGACCAGTTCACCTGGGACGGCATCCACTTCGCATACCAGCGTGCGGCTTCTGGCAGGGGGATTCCGCTTATCCTTACCCACGGCTGGCCGGGTACTTTCCTCGATTATGTGGGGCTGCTGCCGATGCTCGATGATTTCGACCTGGTCATCCCGTCGTTGCCCGGATATGGATTCTCGCCGCGTCCAGCCCAGCTTGGTATCAACTATCGATATGTCGCGGAACGGTGGCACCAACTCATGTCTAAGCTCGGCTACTCTCGCTATGGGGCGGGCGGCTATGACTTCGGGGCGGGGGTGACGACGATCCTCGCGCTTGACCACCCGGAGTCGGTGATCGGGATTCATCTCACCACTTTGGAGTCGGATCTCACTCCGGCGGTAGACGATGCGGATCTTTCTGATGTCGAGCGTTCCTACCTTGCCGTGAACCAAAAGTGGGACGCCACGGAGCGAGGTTACAGCGCCATCCAGTCCACCAAGCCGCAGACCGTCGGCTACGGACTCAACGACTCGCCTGCGGGGCTGGCTGCCTACATTGGCGAGAAGTGGCACTCGTGGAGCGATGTCACGCCCCCCGATGACTTCCTCTGTGCCACGCTAACCCTCTACTGGGTCACGCAGACCATCACCTCGTCGATGCGTGACTACTGGGACAATCGCTGGTTTCCGATAGATCGCGCCTACGTCGGTACGCCCACGGCATTTGGTGTCTTCGCTCATCAAACCGTCCCTGAAGGAGAGCCACCGCGCGCGTATTTGGAACGCGTGTATAACATTCAGCGATGGACAGCCTTTCCCCATGGAGGGCACTTTGCACCAGCCGAGCAACCGGCCGCGGTAGCAGGAGACCTGCTTACTTTCTTCGGTGACCGACGTTGAGTCTCATGCAGTGGAACAGAAAAGAACGGCATTAATGCAAACCAGCGACAACAAGAAACTTTCCAACCGGCGCCCGCCGCGCTTCGATCTGATCGCCGGCAACGTGCCTCTGGATTTCGTCAATACGCTCGACGACCGTCATACCCAACCCAAAGAATTGCTCGAGCATTACGACGATCTGGCCCGCTTCGGCGAAGACACCGGCCTGCTCGATCCTATCCAGGCCGACCGCCTCGTCAAGCGCAGCTCCAAGTTTCCTGAGCTCGCGGAGGAAGCTCTCCGCCGGGCGAAACAATTGCGCGAAGCCATCCACGATGTCTTCTGGGCTCTCATCAACCATCGCGCCGTGCCCGCCGCAGCTCTCGCCACACTCAACGCTGACGCCCGCATCGCGGCAGCACACCTGCACCTGGTCACGATCAACGGAGCTTTCGAGTGGCGCTTCGATGACCTCGACGACTTCGATATCTTCCTCTGGCAGATCGCTCGCTCCGCCGTCGATCTTCTCGCCTCCGATCAACTCCCTTTCGTCCGCGCCTGCTCCTCCAAAGAATGTGAGTGGTTCTTTCTCGATACCAGCAAGAACCACCACCGCCGCTGGTGCGACATGAAGCGCTGCGGCAACCGCGCCAAAGTGCGGAAGTTTTATGCGAAGAATAAGACGACCTCCGAGAATTAGGATTGAACTAAACCGTCTAGAAGTCCCCGAAGTGGGCGTATGAAGGACTACCGCCGAGGCATAGGTTATCGCGATAGAATGAGACGTGCCTATTGCGCGACTGAACCGAGATACACTGCGAGCGCTGGCAGGTGGCAGGCTTGAAGAAGGCCGCGTACTTCTCGAAAATCGGCTGTGGACTGGTGCCTACTACATGACAGGACTAGCCGTCGAATGCGCGTTGAAGTCCTGTTTGGCGAGTGCGGTGAAGGAGCACGATTTTCCCGACAAAGAGTTCGTAAACGCGATGTATGTCCACAATTTGGAAAAGCTTTTCAAGTTGAATGGAGCACTCTGGGTTGCGTTGCAAGCCGACATGAAAGCGGACGCTAAGCTAAACGTGAATTGGAGTACGGTCAAGGACTGGGATGACAGCAGGCGATACGACACAGTCGAAGAGTTGCAAGCCCGCGCGCTGCACGAAGCGACAGCGGGACCTGGTTCTGGCGTGATGGACTGGATTCGAGGAAGGTGGTAATGGCATTCGAAACTTTAACGGAAACGGATATGGACTTCGGGAAGGCCCTTTGGCATGCATTGCGCCGAAACAAGAAATTTCCGGCTAACGGCGCCCTCTGGCTCTTTCAACCCGAGTCAGCCGAGTGGCACTTCTTGATTGCAACCCCGCGAGTGGATGAGGTGGGGCCGAGGAAAGCCTACGAAGAACTATCAGACATCACACGCCATATGCCCGCAGATTCTTCAAAGCTCTTGAAGATCGAGCTCATCAGTCCGAAACAGCCCTTTTATGAGGCCTTGCGTTCTGTGTTCGGTAAGACTGCCTCGGTTGAGGGAGCACGGCTGGGCAATACGCAGATCGGCGGTAGATACATCAACGACGCCTATCTCTACGAAATACGCTAGAACACTGCATCTGTCCGTCCGCACCTTCTTGGGAGGCTCCTTGTGATCGCTCGTCTTCTTGCTCTCGCGCTATTGGCCGGCTCACTCTTCGCCCAAACCACCGTCCACTACACCGCCACCAACGCCAACGTGAAGTATCTGTTCGCAACCGCCGAGCCCGTCGCTCACCTGAAGTCCGGCGACGTCCTCGATACCAACACGCTCGATTGTTTCGGCAACGTCCTCCGCAAGCCCGGCGACACCCTCAGCATGGTGAAAGGCGACAATCCCTTGACCGGCCCATTTTTCGTCGAAGGCGCGGAGCCCGGCGATACCCTCGCCGTCAAAATTCTCTCGCTCGATGTCGATGGCGACACCGGTGTAGGCGCCTTCGCTCCCGGATTCGGTGCCCTCAACGAAACCAATTACACGCCAATGCTGCATCCACCGCTGCCCGAACGCATCTGGTACTACCACATCGATCACGCTGCCAACACCGCGACCTTCCAAGCCCACGACACCGATTTCTCCGTGAAGATTCCGCTGCATCCTTTCTTCGGCTGCATCGGCGTCGCCCCCGCCGAGGGCGAAGCTCGCAGTTCCGTCGTCCCCGCCGAATTCGGCGGCAACATGGATTCCCCCGAAGCCAGCGTCGGCAACACGGTTTATTTTCCCGTGAATGTAAAAGGAGGGCTGTTCTACATCGGTGACGGCCACGCCGCCATGGGCGATGGCGAAATCGCCGGCACCGCCATCGAGGTTCCACTGAAAGCCCGCGTGCAGTTGAGCGTGATCAAAGGCCGCACCATCGCGTGGCCCCAATTCGAGAACGACGACGCCATCATGACCGTCGGCGCCTACCGCCCGCTCGACGACGCTCTCCGCATTGCCTTTACTGAACTCGTGCACTGGATCCACAAAGACTACGGCCTGTCCGAACTCGATGCCTACGAGCTGCTATCCAAAGTCGCGAAGATTCACCTCAACGAAATGGTCGACCCGAACTACGTCGTCGTCGCCTCGATTGAAAAGAAGTACCTGCCGCCAAAGAAAAATTAGCGCCTTGTCATCCTGAGCGAAGCGTGCGGATTCGTTTACGAATCCGCACGCGCAGTCGAAAGCCTGCCCTGAGCGAAGTCGAAGGGATCCCCGCGGACCCATTCACACTTAGTCGCATTGGCGGATCTCTCCCTGCAACATGAGAAACCACGAACGGGAAGGGCACGAGTTTGCTCGTGCCGTTAGTCCTCAGGAATGTCCCGCGCTTTAGCGCCTGCGGGGACGTTTTCCGCAAATTGTCTAACCGGCGAAGCTGCTCGTCCAGTGTTACCATTTCCTGATTCACCACCGAGATCCTCCATGCCCGCACACGCTTACCCCACGCCGCACGCCCCCTGGCCTGAACTTCCGCTCGCTGCCTGGCAGGATACCTGCGCCACTCTCCACATGTGGACCCAGATCGTCGGCAAAGTGCGCCTCGCCCTGAGCCCGCGCATCAATCACTGGTGGGAAGTTGCGCTCTACGTCAACGCTCGCGGCCTCACCACTTCAGCCATCCCTTACGGCGGCAGAATTTTCGAAGTCCAATTCGACTTCATCGATCACAAACTGACCATCCAGACGAGCTGGAATTCATCCGCCAGCATCGCTCTAAAGCCGCAATCGGTCGCTATTTTCTACTCCGAATTCATGGCCGCTCTCAGGTCTTTGGGTATCGAAGTGAAAATCTGGACCATGCCCGTCGAAGTCCCAAACCCCGTTTCCTTCGAGACCGACACGCAGCACGCCTCTTACGATCCCGAATATGCCCACCGCTTCTGGCAAATTCTGATTCTGTGCGACATCGTCTTCAAG
>DATEQW010000068.1:0-4617 GCA_035272245.1 Candidatus Sulfotelmatobacter sp.
CTCGACCTGCTTCACAATCGCTATGCCGGATTCGTGAGCGGGGAAGAAGGCACCGAATACGAATTCGACGTCCAACTGGGGCCTCTTGCGTTCGCCGATCGGCACGCGGATGTTAGCGTGAAATACCGTTCCGGCCGGTGGTTTCTGGAGCGTGGCGATTTTCGCGCCGAATGGGACCCCTCCGCGGGCCGTGGCAGCATTCGCCAGACCGCCAATCCCTACGCCATCGACTCGGTTCTGCGCATTGTTCACACCCTGGTTCTTGCGAAGCAAGGCGGCTTCCTTTTGCACTCAGCCAGCGCCATTCGCAACGGGAAAGCATTCCTGTTCGCCGGGGTTTCAGGCGCAGGCAAGACGACAATCTCGCGGCTTGCTCCTCCAGACGCCACACTTCTCACCGACGAGATCTCCTACGTCCGCAAACAGGCGAACGGCTATGTTGCTTATGGGACGCCCTTCACCGGCGAACTGGCCAAGCTCGGCGAGAATGCTTCTGCACCGGTAGCTGCTCTGTATTTGCTGGCACAGGGTTCGGAGAATCGCATCGATCCCGTGGCTACCGTCGATGCCGCGCGCGAGTTGCTAGCCAACATGCTTTTTTTTGCCGAAGATCCGGAAATGGTTCATCGTGCATTTCAAGCGGCCTGCGATTTCGTCGGTCACGTACCGGTTCACCGGCTTACATTTGTGCCGGACGCGCGGGTCTGGCAACTGATCGGATAAACAAGCATTGGATGAAGAATTAAAGATGACTAAGAAAATGTATGTCGCGCGCAGTCCGCGCATTGCAGCCCGCATGCTCGGCGAAGAAATGCTGGTGATGTCAGGCCAGGGCTCGACTCTGTTTACCCTGAATCCGACCGCAACCATTCTCTGGCAGGCTGCCGACGGCGCCACGCCGCTCGATGAAATCGTCGAGCGCCGCATCTGTTCCGAATTCGAAGTGAGGCCCGAAGAAGCGATGCGAGATGCCGAAGCTCTGGCCGAAGATTTGGCCAGGCACGGCATCCTCTTGATCTCCGAGCAACCGATCACGAATCCGCAATCCCTTGTTCGGGAGCAGGCTCAGCCATGAGCGCCTTGATGCAGGAGATGAGCGAACGGGCTTTGCGGCTGGGCGTGCCCTTCAGCGCGCAGATCGATCTCACCTACCGCTGCAACGAGCAGTGCGTTCACTGCTACCTCGACCACGACGATCACGGCGAGATGACCACGCTGGAGATCAAGCATCTCCTGCGGGAAATGTCCGAAGCTGGAGTTTTCATCCTTACCTTCAGCGGCGGCGAGATTTTTCTGCGCAAGGATTTTTTCGAGATCCTCGAGTACGCCCGAGCGCTTACCTTCTGCATCAAGTTGAAGACCAATGCCGTGCTGATCCGCGAGGCACAGGCGGCGCGCTTGCGTGATTTAGGAGTGGCCTCGATTCAGATCAGCATTTATTCGCATCGGCCCGAAGTGCACGACGCCATCACGAAAGTGAAAGGCTCGTTGCAGCGCTCGATCAACGCCATCCGCTTTCTCAAATCGCAAGGACTCAAGGTCATCATGGCCAACGTCCTGATGACGGAGAACATGCAGGACTACCGCGGCGTCCGCGCGCTCGCCGATGAACTCGGCGCCGAATATACATTGGATCCGACGATTACCCCGAAGATGGATGGCGACCGCTCGATTCTGGACCTGAATGCGGGCCAGTCTGCGCTGCATGAGCTTTTCCGGGACGAATTGTTCGTGGGCAATGCCGAGGAATTCTGTGCGCCTCCTCCCCCGCCTGATGCCGATAGCCTGGCATCCTTACCATGCAGCGCGGGGCACACCGCCTGCTACGTTTCTCCCTACGGCGAGTTTTACCCATGCGTGCAATTCCCCTTGTCCTGCGGCAACGTGCGCCAGCAGCGCTTTATCGATATCTGGCGCAACTCCGAGCAGTTGAAAGAGGTTCGCTCGATCCGTCTGAAAGATTTATCGGGCTGTTCGCAGTGCGCCCACGGTTCCACATGCACTCGCTGCCCGGGCCTGGCATTCATGGAAGGAAACATGCGCGGCCCCTCCACGGCGGACTGTGAAAAATCTTTCGCTCGAACCGGTATCCCCTCGGTAAATCTACTGGCCAAGAAAGACAAAGCCCTCCCACCCCGGTTGGTGCAGATCCAGATTGTGCCCGCCATCCCGGGTAATCGACTATCCAGCATGAGCAGTCAACCCGCGCTTTAAGCCGCCGGCTGAGGCCCCCTAACCATTCCTTGCAACCCTCGCATGACGGGGGTGCATGGCCCGTTCGTAATGCTGGTGCAGCAGGTCTTTGCTTATAGCATTTATCTGGGCAAACCATCGATTTCGTCAGGGTTTGCGAAGAGGGCTTCGCTATGGGCACACGATGCAGGACTCTCCTGCTTTTTTCGGCCGTCGTTTTGCTGGCTGGCGGGATTGCCTACGCCCAGGATGCGCCGTCTCTGGGTGACCTCGCGCGTCAGCAGCGTCAGCGGAAGGAAAAATCAAGAACCGCTTCGAGCAAGGAAGCTAGCTCGCCCAAGGTAATTACCAACGAACAAATTTCCGGGCATGCATCAGAGGCTCTGACGCCGGTCGCAACCAGTGGGGAAAAGACAACTCCGCCTGCCTCTTTGGATAATACAAAGAAGTCCGCGGAAGATTGGAAGTCACAGATCCAAGACCAGAAGGGTCAAGTCGCGTCGCTGCAAAGTCAGGTTGACGCGCTTAGCGAATCGATCCGCTTTGCCCCGGGTAACTGCGTGGCCAATTGCGTTGAGTGGAACGAACATCAGAAAGAAAAGCAACAGCAGGTTGAGCGCATGCAGGCTCAGCTGGAAGACCAGAAGAAGCAGCTCGAAGAAATGCAGGACTCCGCCCGCAAACAAGGCTATGGCAGCGCGGTTTACGATCCGTAGATGAGAAGAACATACGGTTGACAGTAGGTCACTGCCGATAACGCAGGACTGACCCAACCTTCCGAACTTAATTCCTTTTTTCGCCTTCCTACAAGCCTGCCAATCATGCGAAATTAATGTATGGCATTAGTGGTCCGTCCCTCACGTATCCATGCAGCGGGTGTGTTTACCACCGCGCCCATCCGCAAAGGCGCTCGCGTCGTCGAATATTCCGGGCCACGTCTCACCGCCGAGGAGGCCAACCGTCTATACGATGGAGCGCCTCGCACTTACCTCTACGGGCTGGAAGATGGCAAGACTGTGATCGACGGCGAAGGCATGGGCGCCTACCTGAATCATTCCTGCGATCCCAACTGCGAAATCGATGAGATCAAAAATCGTGTCTGGATCTTCGCCTTGCGCGACATCGCAGCAGGGGAAGAACTGCTCTGGGATTACAACCTTTATGACGATGAAGATCCCGCGCCCTGCTACTGCGGCTCGCCCAAATGCCGCGGAACCATGTATTCGCGCGAGTGGATGGCCAAGATGCGGCGCAAGGCTCGAAAGAAAGCAGAAAAAATAGCAGCTGAACGACAGGCGACGAGAACCCAGGGAGAGAAAGCTAAAACAACTAAGACTCTCGAGAAGCGCGCAGGCACGTCAATTCCGAAGCGTTCCGTCGCATAATCCTTACCTATTCAACCGCGGCGGATTTATGTCCGTGCTCCCGCCAGCCTTCGATAATCAAGTACAGCACCGGGATAAAGAAAAGATTCAGCACGGTTGACATAATCATGCCGCCGAAAACCGTTGTACCCACCGAGTGGCGGCCATTCTCGCCCGCTCCGGTGGCGAACACCAAAGGCACGACGCCCAGGATGAACGCCAGCGAAGTCATCAGGATCGGGCGCAGGCGAATGGTCGCTGCTTGAACGGCAGCTTCGATTAACGGAAGGCCGCGCTGGCGCAACTGTTCGGCAAATTCCACGATCAGAATCGCATTCTTGCTCGCCAGCCCAACTAACATTACCAGCCCGACCTGGCAGAAGACGTCATTCTGCAGGCTGCGAATCCATTGAGCGCCGAGCGCGCCCAGCAAGGCCATCGGCACCGCCAACAGCACGATAAACGGCAGCACGAAGCTTTCATATTGTGCCGAGAGCGTGAGATACACAACCAGCGTGCCCAGCCCAAATAAAATCAGCGATGTTCCGCCCGCCTGCAGTTCTTCAAGAGAAAGCCCCGTCCAGCTGTAAGAGAAGCCCTGCGGCATTTTCTTGGCGAGTTCTTCCATGGCCGCGATCGCTTGCCCAGAGCTGAAACCCGGCGCGGCCGAACCATCAATTTCCGCGGACCGGAACAGGTTGTAATGGCTGATCACCTGTGGAGTTGAGGTTTGCGTGACATTGATTAAGTTGTCCAGCGGAATCATGGCGCCGCCATCAGAGCGCACATAGAATTGCTTCATATCCTGCGCTGTGGAGCGGAACTGTTTGTCGGCCTGGACATAAACGCGGTAGGAACGATTATTGAAATCGAAATCGTTGACATAGGACGAACCCATGTAGACACCCAGCGTGTCCGTAATCTGCGAGAGCGGCACGTGCAGGCTCTTGGCCTTCTCGCGGTCAATCGTCACCAGATATTGCGGATCGTTCGCCGTGAACGGCGTATACAGTCCTACTAGATCTTTGCGCTCACCCGCCCGCCGAACAAGGTCGTGCGT
>DATEQW010000069.1:0-23556 GCA_035272245.1 Candidatus Sulfotelmatobacter sp.
CCAACGCGGTTCCATCATTTGTTCATAAAGCCGCTGGATGATGGGCGCCATCTTCAGGAAGACCGTCCCGGCAACGACCATCAGATCGGCTTCCCGGGGCGTGCCGCGAATCACTTCGGCGCCGAAGCGCGAAACGTCAAATTTGCTGGTGATACTGGTGGCCATCTCCACGTAGCAGCAGGAGAGTCCGAAGTTGAAGGGCCACACCGAGTTCTTTCGGCCCCACTGCACCAGATCCTCGAGGCGTGACAGAATTACGCTCCGCCGCACCGTCTGTTCCAGAGGTTCCGGGTCCTGAATTGTGGTCAGTCCCGTGATGTCCGGCTTGGTCAGTGTCCACTGCATGCGATTCTCACCTCGAACGACCCAATTTCTTCGTCCAGTCCAATGCTCCGACTCTCCAGACATAGAGCAGTGCAGCAGCCAGCGTTGCGATGAACAGAACCACTGCCCAATAGCCGGGCCAGCCAACTTCTCGAACCGCTCCTGCCCATGCGTAGACGAAGACCGCTTCCAGGTCGAAGACGACGAAGAACATCGCGACCATGTAGTAGCGCATGGAGAAGCGCACGTGCGCCGATCCCTCGGAAACAATGCCGCCTTCGTACGTCTCACCGGTGGCGGGCTCGGAGTGCCTTTGCCCTAAGAGGTAGGACACGACCAGCACCGCTCCCACGAGCACAACGACGAAGACGAAATAAACCGCCAGCGGCCAAGTCATATACGTTGCGTCCTCTGAAGCACGCTGGGAGCCAAAGCCCGGGCTACAGTAGCCGGGTGAGGTGGAGAATCGAAAGTGGCTGGGAATCTGCGAACCGTTGACTCGAGAAGTAGCTGTGGATCGCGCGGAGACTGCGCGATCGGCAATCGTCATTTGCCAATCGTCGTCATCTGGCAAAGCGGTTGACAACCGATGGTCGGAGGCTGCGAAGACAGGGGGGAGGATGTCGCCGCTTAGAACTGCAGATTGAGAGCCAGTTGGATCGAGCGCGGGCCGCCGATTTGATAGAGGGGGTTGAGGCCTCCGCTCGCGCCACCGGAACCGAGGCTGCTCGCCAGCGTTTGCGTCAAGTAGTTGAACAGCGGGCTAGTTCGGTCGTTGCGACGGAACCGAAGTTGAGGTTCGTTGAAGCAGTTGAACCCAGCTACCACCGTATAGCAAGTGAAAGCTGAATTTGGCGCGGCTTGTCGGCTGCTGCCGGCATACCCAGTCCTCGGAAGCGAGGATCTAGCCAGTCGGTACTGGTCCGCCCGTGTTGCAGGTCTCCAAGGTGCAGAATATGGCCGTCAGCGCCGACGAACTCACCGGTGAATGCGTTCAAGCACTCGTGGCAGTTCGGATCGGTAGAGGGCGGCATCACGTTCAGCACATCATTGCTGTTGTAGAACAGGAAGTTGGTGTGATTGAACAAGTTGAAGAAGTCAGCGCGTAGCTGCAGCCGCAGCGCATCATTGTGGGGATTCAGTTGAAATTCGCGTTTTACCGAAACATCTACTCGTTGGTAGCCGCTGGTGTTGGCGGCGTTGCGGTGGAGATTCCCATTCACGAATTGGAAATCCACGATGTCGCCGCTGAACGTGTCCACTGTCCCTAACGGTGAGGCACTGGCCGGGGCCAGGAACGTCGTCTGCGGGCAGCGGCATATGGCCGCTCCTCCGGGGCCGACCAGCAGGTTGGAGCCGTCGGACGAGGCAATGTTCGTAACGACGATGGTACCGTCCGGCAGGACATCCGGACGCTGCTGGGTTTCCGAGCCATTGCCCAAGCCTGGGAACACAGATCCAACGAATGGCCCAGTCCCGGTCGAAATTGGATACGGGCGGCCTGATTGGACAGTGCCTGCCCAACCGAGCGACCAGTTGTTCACGATGCGGCGAAGAAAGCCGCCGTTCAGCAGGCGGCCAGCGTCTGCCACAAAGGTGAAGTTCGCGGCGTTGCGAATGTCGTTTTCGGCCGGGCCCATTTCCGCGCGAATGTTGCGTGGGTCGCCGGGCTCGGAGGTGCCGTAAAAGTCCTCGGTCGAGGAAAACGTATGCGACCAGGTATAGCTCGTCTGGAATTGGAAGTGGTTCGATAGGCGCTTGCTGGCTTGTACAACCAAACCGTTGTAATTCGAAGTCCGACTGTTTTCGTTGGTGCGTACGGCCGTGAAGTGAGAGTCGAGGCGATCGCCGAAGTAGAAGAAGCCTGGGTGGGCGGGATCCGCGAGGATCGCTGGGAAATTGCGATCGCGTTCACCGAATTGCCCAAAACCGAACGCGCCGATGTAGCTCGCACCAACGACCCAGGTGTTGCCGATTTGTCGACGGATCGAGAGGTTGGCATCGCGGGTCTCGGGATTATGCAAGTTGTCGGCAATCGGTCGAATGCGGCCGAACTGGGTGCGAACTGGGGGAATGAAAGGTGCGAGCACGCTTGCGGGAGGCGCATTGGGAAAAAATGCCAGCACAGATGGATCGGTGATCGTGACGGTGAACAGCGTGACCCCGTCGAAGTTGAGGGAGTCCAATGAGATGTTCATGAAAGCCAACTGTGTGATTTCGCCGAATCCAGCGCTGATGACCGTTTTGCTGTCCGGGCTGTAAGCCAGACCCAACCGCGGCTGAATATTGTTGTTATCGGATGAACAGGCCGGTATGATGCCATTTCCTTGCAGGCAGCCACCTCCGGAGCCTGTGTAGCCGCCTTTAAAGGCTCCCGCTTCATAGTCGTAGCGAACTCCGTAGTTCATGGTCAGCTTGGGAGTCAACTTCCATGTGTCCTGGATGTATACACCATAAATATTGTTCTTGGATCGCACCCTGCCTGGGCCGGCGCCCACCGTGAACTCGGTCGGCAAACCATCGGGACTAAAGGAGCCGTATTGGCCAAAATGAAACTGCTGGAAAACACTAGTGTAGGGCATGTAGCTGATGGAAACTCCGGTCTTCAGCGTATGAGCGCCACGGATCCAAGTGAGGTTATCCACGCCCTGGTAGCGGTTCTGATCGCCCCCCTGAGGACAACAGGAATCCGCGCCGTGGTAGAAGTTTGGCCCGAACTGGCCAGGGAGCGTGCTGTTTGGGGATGTCAGGAAGAAATAGCGGTGCCAGAAGACGCGGGCCTCGTTCACTGAATGAGGGGTGATTGTTGAAGTGAGCGCGCCATTCAAGGTGTGATCGTGAACGACAAATGAATCCAGCGACTCGGGCGTGGCGGTGGAAGGCACACCCACCTGCAAATTCTCCTGCGATTGCCGCTGCTGGTTGAATCGCACAAACACGCGATTGCGTTGGGTCAGCACATGATCGACTTTAGCCGACCAGATTATTTCGTCGATGGGCTGCGTGACGGTCACAGCCCCTGAAGGAGGAGTTAGGGTGAGCGGTTGAGCCACGTGTGTCTTTTCGAAGCTCCCGAACCAGAAGGTGTGGTCTTTAATAAAGGGGCCTCCCGCTGTGAATCCCCATTCCTGTTTCTGAAACGGCGCACGTGGCTCTCCGTTGACCGTTGAACAACCCGAACCTCCGCAACCGTTCTCAATGAGCCCCAGGTTGTAAAAGTAATTCGACGCGGAGAGATTGCGTCCACGGAAATATGCGTGACCGTCGCCGTGGAAACCGTTGGTCCCGGACTTGGTTACGACGTTGACAATGAGCCCACCAGCCTGGCCGTATTCAGCGTCGTAGTTGTTGGTGATGACCTGGAATTCCTTGACTTCGTCGATCGAAGCGCCTAGCGCATCACGGCCGCTCGTGACCTGGTCGGTAATGTTGGCACCATCGATGTGGTAGACGTTGCCTCGTCCATTGAATTCCCCAGGGGCAACTAACTCGGTGGAGCCGCCAGTGAAATCGAACCGTACACCCGGAGCGAGGGATGCCATGTTCACGTAATCGTTACTCGGTCCGACTCCTCCGTTGAAGCCGTTCGTAAACGGCAGGCTCGCCATGTCCCGCTCGTCGATGACAGTCGAGACGTCGGTTTTACTGCTTTCGACAAGTGGCGCTTCGGCAGTGACAAGCACTGCCTCATCTTTACCGGCAAGTAGAAGCCGGAAATCAGCATCGCGCTGGTCGCCGACGTTCAAATGGAGGCTCGCAATTTTTGATGGGCGAAATCCTGGAACCGCTACTTGTACGTCGTACGTACCCGGTGACAAATTGGGAAAGCGATAAAGACCGTCGCCTGTGGTGGTTGTCCCCTGTTCGATGCCAGTATCCCTGTTCCGGACGGTCACCGGTGCGTTCGCAACCATAGCACCTTGTGGATCGGATACGCGGCCGAGAATAGTTGCAGTAGCAGCACTTTGAGCAGATAGCGTTCCGCAGATGTGGGTGACTGACAGCAACAGAAATGAGGTCATGAGAAAGCGGGAACCCATCGCTAACCCTCGCTCGCTTGCAAGCTGTGACCTGAACACGAAAGTCGCGGTCCCCGGCTATTTATAGGCCCTGCGGTTCGAGATCACCCACTGAGCTCGTCGAAAGGGAATCCATCCACTGCAAATTGAACGGACCTTGAACGTTGAGAAACGCGTGAACAACTGCAAAGTGTACTATTATTCGTCAAAATGTGCCGCCAATTTCGGCAAGAACCTGCCATCGGCGGAGGAGAGAGGGGCCCCGGCACTGGAATGCTTTGCTTATGAGGACGAGACCGAACACGCCAGCAAGAATTTCGATTGTCCAGATCGTGCTGGGCACATTGGGTATGCTGCTGCTGGCGTGCCCGCGAGCTCCGGCGTTGGATCCATCACTCGACCTCACCCAGTACACGCATAGGGCGTGGACGGCACTTGAAGGTTTGAAGGGGAGCACTCGGTCAATTGCCCAAACGCCTGACGGTTATCTTTGGTTGGGCACGGAATTTGGAATCGTTCGCTTCGATGGTGTTCACTTTGTACCATGGACGCCTCCTCTCGGCGAGAGCCTCCCGAGCACAAATATCAACACACTTCTGGCCGCGCGCGATGGCACTCTGTGGATCGGCACGATTGAGGGGCTGGCAAGTTGGAACCGTGACAAGGTGACCCAATACCTCGATTTCGCTGGAGGCAGTTCCCATGTCCTCATGGAGGACCACGAGGGAACGGTGTGGGTTGGAGCCTCTGGCCAACTCTGCGCCATCCGGGGTGAAAAAACTGAGTGCTACCGTACAAGCTCGGTCACAGGCCTGTACTACCTTTACGGTAATGTAACCGTGAGTTCCATGTATGAAGATAGGGACCACCGCCTCTGGGCCGGTACCGAGACGGGACTCTGGCGGTGGAAACCCGGTCCCCCTAAGCTCTATATGCCGCAACCACTCATTGCGAACCAAGCCGTCGTTCCGGGAGATCGCGCCGGCGAGCTGGTTTTCATCAGCGGCGTAAAGAACGATCTCCGGCAACTTGCCGGACAGAGGATAAACGAATACACCGTTCCGGGCATACGCCGGGCTGTGAACGCCTCCAGTCTGCTGCGTGATCGGAATGGTGCTCTGTGGATCGGAACATATGATCAGGGGCTCCTGCGCGTTTACCAGGGAAAGACCTCTCGGTTTGCAATAGGCGAAGGTCTTTCAGGCAATCTCGTCACCGCTCTTTTTGAGGATCGGGAAGGCTCGATTTGGGTGGGTACGACTAATGGGGTTGACCGCTTTAGCGAACCCGCCATTTCTACGATCTCCGCTTTCCAAGGATTGCCGAGTCCAGCTTGGTCCGTACTTCCAGCGCGCGACGGTAGCCTGTGGATCGGTTCTTTTGATGGACTTAGTAGGTGGTGGCATGGGCAACTGACCACCTATCGCGCAACCCGCACGTCAGGAAAGCAAATCGGTCAATCTACCGCGGTGGACGGCGCGGCACGCGAAATAATCGCTACTGGATTACCGGGTAACAACATAGGCTCGCTCTATGAAGACAAACGTGGGCGCATTTGGATCACGACCAGTAAGGGAGTTGCCCGATTCGAGAACGGCATCTTTACTCGCGTCAACGGGCTGCCCGACGGGTCTGCAAACGCCATTATCGCGGATGAGCACGATGGTGTCTGGATCAGCTATCCCACTCAGGGTCTGTTTCATCTCGTCCATGGCACAGTTGACCAGTTCATGCCTTGGCCTTGGTCCAGCGAGAGGAAAACGCCGCGTATTTCTGCCATTGTCGCCGACCCATTGAGCTCCGGTCTGTGGCTTGGATCAATTAACGCGGGAATTGCCCGTTTCAACAACGGGCAATTCAGCACATGGCTCGGCAGTAAGAACGGCTTAGGTGCGAACCTGGTTTGGAACCTTCTTACGGATCACGAAGGCACGCTTTGGGCAGCAACCGAAGGAGGCCTCAGCCGCATAAAGGACGGAAACGTCTCAACCCTCACCACGAAAAACGGTCTGCCTTGCAACGCGGTTCACTGGGTCACCGAGGATGACGCTTCTTCGTTGTGGCTGTCCACAGTCTGCGGCCTGTTGCGCGTTGACCGCAGCGACTTACAGGAGTGGACGTCGGACGCGAAACATGCGATCAATGCCACCGTGTTTGATGGCAGCGACGGGTTCAGATCACACGCAATGCTCATCGGCTACAGTCCGGTTGTGAAAAAATCTCCCGACGGGAAACTGTGGTTTGCGCATAACGACGGCGTCAGCGTTATTGATCCACGCAATCTCCGACTCAACAAACTTGCTCCGCCAGTTCGCGTCGAGCAGGTCAGGGTAGACGGAAAAGCCTATGATCCCACTGCCGGTCTGCGTCTGCCTCCGCGCGTCCGCGATCTGACGATCGATTACACGGCGCTGAGCCTGGTTGTCCCGGAGAAGGTGCGTTTCCGATTCAAGCTCGAGGGGCAGGACGCGGACTGGAGAGAGGTGGTCAACCAGCGGCGGGTGGAGTACTCGAATCTGCCGCCGAGGCATTACCGCTTCCGCGTGATGGCCTGCAACAACAGCGGCGTGTGGAATGAAGAAGGCGCGGCGCTGGATTTCGCGGTTGATCCGGCGTACTGGCAGACGAACTGGTTCCGGGCGCTGTGTGCGGCGGCTTTCCTGGGAATGCTTTGGGGGCTGTATCTACTGCGCGTCCGGCAACTGGCGCACCAATTCGATATGACGGTGGAAGCGCGGGTGGGCGAGCGGACGCGGATTGCGCGGGAACTGCACGATACGCTGCTGCAAAGCTTTCAGGGATTGATGCTCCGCTTTCAGACCGTGGATGAGATGCTCCCGGCACGCCCGATGGAGGCAAAAGAGGCGCTGGGAGGGGCTCTGGAGCGGGCGGATCAGGCAATCATCGAAGGGCGGGATGCGATATCGGACATACGTGCCTCCACGGAGGGAAGGCACGACCTGGCGAAATCGATGACTGCGCTGATGACCGACCTGAGCGGAGAGCGTGCGGCAGGCGACGGCGGGGCGGTAACCTTTCGTGTGCTGGTCGAAGGCACACCGCGAAGTGTGTCCCCGATTCTGCAGGACGAGATCTACCGTATTGCGCGGGAGGCATTGCGCAATGCCTTCCGGCACGCGGAGGCCCGGAGTATCGAGACGGAAATCACGTATAGCGACTCGCTGCTGCGTTTGCGCTTCCGCGACGATGGCAAGGGCATTGACGCCCACGTCCTGGAACGCGGCGGACGTTCGCGGCACTGGGGCTTGCCGGGAATGCGCGAGCGAGCCAAAGAGATCGGAGCGGAGTTGGAGGTCTGGAGTGAACTCGGAGCCGGCACCGAGGTAGAGTTGAGTATTCCAGGGTCCAGTGCGTATGTGACTCCGGGCCGTCGGCGATTCTGGCCGCCGGAGAAAATATAAACCGCATGCCTACTTCTGCGAAAGCGCATGGACGACGAAGCTTGGTTATCGCGTGGTGCGTCCTGTTGGTGGGCTGCTGTTCTGCTTTCGCGTTGGATCCATCGCTTGATGTCAGTCAGTACGCGCACACTGCGTGGAGAATTCGCGAAGGTTTTTCCAAAGGCAACGTCTACTCAATTGCTCAGACGCCCGACGGCTATTTGTGGCTGGCGACGGAACTCGGGACGCTGCTTCGCTTCGATGGTGTGCGTACCGTGCTGTGGCAGCCACCGACTCCGAAGCATGTGATGACGATACACACAACCCGCGACGGAGCACTTTGGATCGGCTCAGAGAGCGGTCTAGCGAGTTGGAAGAACGGCGTGCTGACAGAGTACAAGGAATTCGAAGGATATCGCGTCTCTGCAATTTCTGAGGATCGGGAGGGAACAGTGTGGGTTGGCATCGCCTGGAACCCCGGCGGCCGAATGTGCTCTGTCCGAGGTGGAAAGGTTCGGTGCTACGGAACGGATGGCACTCTGGGTCGTTACGTAAGGTCGTTGTGCGATGACGGCGACCTCCTCTGGGTGTACGCAGAAACGGGGCTTTGGCAGTGGAAGCCCGCTCCTGTGCGCATGTCGCAAGTGCAAAAACCGGAAGGCTGGCACCTGTCTAACATGGCTTGCGTGAACGACCAGGGCCATTCGTTGATCGCCATCCCCGAAGGGATCACACAAGTCGTCAATGGGAAGATACTCCCCAACCCCCTTCCGAATTTACCGAAACTCTCGGATACGACATCGATGTTGCGCGACCGAGATGGTGGTCTGTGGATTGGAACCGTAAGTCACGGCTTGGTTCACATACACCAGGGAAGAACAGATCGCTTCACCCGTTCTGACGGGCTCTCGGGTGATGATGTTATCGCTCTCCTCGAGGATCGTGAAGGGAATCTGTGGGTGCTTACCCGTGATGGACTGGACCGTTTTCGAGAATTCGCGATTCCGACGATCTCCGTGAGCCAGGGCCTATCGACCAGTAGAGTGTGGTCGGTGCTGGGTGCCCGAGATGGAAGCGTCTGGATTGGGAGCAACGATGCCTTGCACAGATTGAGTAACGGACAGATTACCGTCTATCCCAAAGGACACGGACTGGGGGATTACTCCGGATCACTTTTGGAAGACGACCGCGGGCGCATCTGGATCTCGACCAGCCGCGGCCTCACCTACTTCAGTAACGGCCGGTTCACTCGTTTAAAGGAGCAAATCAGCGGGCAGGTCCATTCCATTACCGAAGATACCGCCGGGCGCCTCTGGTTCAGCGAGGATTTTGAGGGACATCAGAGCATCGGATCGTTGCTCGGCGGTGGCCTGATAGAACGCATTCCCAGGTCGCGACTAGGGCTCAAGGAAAGCACCATCATTTTATCGGCGGATTCTCTACGTGGTGGGCTTTGGATTGGCGCAGAAGATGGACTGGCGTACTTCAAAGACGGATTGGTTCAAAAACTGTATACCAGCGCCGACGGTTTGCCGCCGGTGAATGATATTTACCTTGACGGTGAGGGCACCGTCTGGGCAGGAACGGACAGTGGCCTGGTGCGGCTAAGAGACGGCCGACTGGCCACTCTCACGACCAGGAACGGATTGCCTTGTAATCATGTTTCGTGGGTAAGGGAGGATGACGATCACTCGTTTTGGTTACTCCTGCGGTGCGGGCTGGCGCGCATTCCACGTTCTGACTTGGGGGCGTGGGCTGCGGACACGAACCGAACGATTTCCGCAACAATTTTCGATAATCCTGATGGTGTGCAGGTCCGCTGGAGCCCTTCCTACGGCTATGCGCCGATCGTGACTAAATCGAAAGATGGAAGGCTGTGGTTCACCAACTGGGATGGAGTCAGCGTCTTTGATCCGCGTCGTCTTTTACGGAATGAACTTCCGCCGCCGGTGCACATCGAACAAATCGCCGCGAATGGAAGGGTTTATTGGCAAAACTTGACCGGCGCGGCTTCCTCGAAGCCCCAACTCCCGCCTCGGATCCATGATCTGGAAATCGAATTCACCGCTCTCAGCCTTGCTCTGCCCGAAAAAGTTCGCTTCCGTTACAATCTTGAAGGCCAAGATCCTGACTGGAAAGAAGTCATCAATCAACGCAAGGTGCAGTATTCGAACCTTGCGCCGGGCAGGTACCGCTTCCGGGTGACCGCCTGCAATAACAGCGGAGTGTGGAACGAGGAAGGCACGTTTCTGGACTTCGCGATTGCGCCCGTCTTCTACCAGACGAATTGGTTCCGCGGGCTGTGCACGGCTGCTTTCCTGGGAGCGCTTTGGATGCTGTATCAACTTCGCGTCCGTCAACTGGCGCACCAGTTCAACATCCGCATGGAAGAGCGGGTAGGAGAGCGGACCCGCATCGCGCGGGAACTGCACGATACTCTGTTACAGAGCTTTCAGGGACTGATGCTCCGCTTTCAAACCGTGGACGAGATGCTTCCAACGTGCCCCATGGAGGCGAAAGAGGCGCTGGGAGGCGCTCTGGAGCGGGCGGATCAGGCAATCGTCGAAGGGCGGGATGCGATATCGGACATACGTACTTCCGCGGTGGCAGGCCACAACCTGGCGAAATCGATGACTGCGCTGATGAGCGACCTGAGCGAAGAGCGTGCGGCAGGCGACGGCGGGGGTGTATCGTTTCGTGTGCTGGTCGAAGGCACACCACGAAGTGTGTCTCCGATTCTGCAGGATGAGATCTATCGGATTGCGCGGGAGTCGTTGCGCAATGCCTTCCGGCACGCGGAGGCCCGGAGTATCGAGACGGAAATCACGTATAGCGACTCTTTGCTGCGTTTGCGTTTCCGCGACGATGGCAAGGGCATTGACCCACGCGTCCTGGAACGCGGCGGACGTTCGCGGCACTGGGGCTTGCCGGGAATGCGGGAGCGAGCCAAGCAGATCGGAGCGCAGTTGGAGGTCTGGAGTGAACTCGGAGCTGGGACCGAGGTAGAGTTGAGTATTCCGGGGTCTATGGCTTACGAGGCGTCCTCTGCGCGTGGCGGCTTCCGGCTTTTCCGAAGGAGAACGGAACGAGATCATGAGCACCGCTCCTAGCGTGATCCGGATTCTGACGGTGGACGACCATCCGATGCTGCGTGAGGGCATCGCGGCGTTGGTTGCCAGTCAACCCGACATGAAGCTGGTGGCTGAGGCCTCGACTGGGCGCGAGGCGGTTGAGCAGTTCCGAAAACACAAGCCGGACCTCACATTGATGGACTTGCAGATGCCGGAAATGGATGGCATCGAGGCGATGGGTGCCATTTGCGGCGAATTCCCGGAAGCGCGCATCATCGTCTTGACAACCTACAAGGGAGATGTACAGGTTCTGCGCGCTCTTAAGGCTGGGGCGCGGGCTTATTTGTTAAAGGGTCTTTTGCGGAAGGAACTGCTGGAGACAATCCGCGCGGTGCATGCCGGGCAGAAGCGCATTCCCGCTGAGATTGCTGCGGAGCTCGCTGACCACGCGGTCGATGACGCCCTGACCGCACGCGAAATCGATGTCCTGCGTCTGATTGCCCTCGGGAATGCGAACAAGCTGGTCGCCGATCAACTCGCGATTACCGAGGACACGGTCAAGGGTCACGTCAAGAACATCCTCTCGAAACTCGGCGCCAGCGATCGAACGCACGCCGTCACAATCGCGTTGAAGCGCGGAATCATCGAACTGTAACCCCCCCCCGAAAGAGTAGTAAGGAAATCCCCGGCTTTGGGGTGTCGAATCGCCGCGCGCGCGTTCTATTGTTGTTATGTCTGGTACAGGTATCATATTGCAACGCTTATTTTCCATGTTCCCGCGTGGTTGGCCCGGGAGTGGGCTTCTCCTATTACGGCTCGTTGTCGGAATTCTCTTACTTCACGATGGCATTGCCGGGCTGATGGGGACGCCGCACGCGTTATCGATTTGGCTGCAGGTGATCGCGGCAGGCGAAGGAATCTTTCTACTCGCCGGTTTGTGGACGCCGGTCGCTGGTGTGCTTTTGGTGGTGACTGAAATCGGAATTGTCCTCACCGGTACGGACCAGCTGCGAAACACCGTCCTGTTGGCAACAGTGGGGATCGTCCTCGCGGTCCTGGGACCTGGGGGTTGGTCGATCGACGCTCGCCTTTTTGGCCGGAAGCGTCTCGATATCTGACCACGCCGGGGTTATCTCCAACCCCCTCTAAAGTGGTGTCACCATCCATCTCCACGGGGCAGGCGGTCGAACACCCCATCTGGGGTTGTCCGCGGGCGGCGACTACTTCCATAATGCGTCCCACGAGCGAGGTACAAACCATGAGTGCAGCCCTCCCGAATACCAGAAGCTTAAGCACGAAAGAGTTTGGTGCTTTCCGGCTGGATACGGTCAACGAATGTCTCTGGCGCCATAGCGATGATGGAGACGAAGAGCGGATTCGGCTGACGCCCAAGGCATTCGCCGTCCTGCAGTATCTGGTGGACCACCCCGGGCGGCTGGTGACGCAGAGCGAACTGCTCGAAGCCGTGTGGCCGGATACGTATGTCCAACCCGAGGTGCTCAAGAGCCAAATTCTGGATGTCCGCCACGCGCTCGGCGACGATGCGAAGAATCCTCGGTTTATTGAGACGCTACCGAGACGGGGGTATCAGTTCATCGCTCCCATCGCGGATGTGGCTGTTCAAATGGACTTGGGGCAGGAGCCGCCCTCCCGGAAGATGGTTGGCCGGGACGCGCAATTGGACGAACTATGCCATTGCCTGCAGAGGAGCTTGGCGCAGCAACGCCAGGTTGTCTTCGTCACGGGCGAGACAGGCATTGGGAAAACCACCCTCGTAGACGAGTTTGTACGACGGGTCGCTACAGATTTTCCGAGCGTTCGGGTTGCGCGCGGACAATGCGTGGAAGGCTATGGAAGCAAGGAAGCCTACTATCCGGTGCTGGAGGCGCTCTCTGAGTTATGCAACGGTTCCGGAGGAGACGCCGTGGCGCGAACTCTCGCTGTTCAAGCACCTACGGTGCTGATGCAGTTTCCTGCTCATGGGAGAGGTGAACAGCGCGAGATTCAAGGGCAAACTGCGAGTTCTACGCCCGAACGCATGCTCCGCGAGATCATCGAAGCGATGGAGACGATCAGTACGGTAAAGCCGTTGCTTCTGGTGTTTGAAGACTTGCATTGGGCAGATCCGTTCACGGTGGACTTCATCTCAGCTCTGGCCCGCCGCCGCTCGGGCGGCAAGCTGATGCTGATCGGCACCTATCGCCCGGTGGACGTCGCGCTCGTGCAACATCCGTTGAAAACGGTGAAGCAGGATCTGCTGGTGCATCAGTTATGCCGGGAGGTTGCTCTGGAACCGTTGACGGAAGACGAAGTGGCCGAATATCTGGCCATCGAGACACCCGGGAAAGCCGTGCCAGAGGGTTTAGCTTCGCTGATATATCGGCATAGCGACGGCAATCCTTTGTTCATGGTGTCCATCGTGGACAACCTGCGAGAGAGGGGCCTAATCGCGGTGGGGAACGGGACCTGGCAAATCAAGGCGCCACTCGAGAGCATCCATCTGGAAACGCCGGAGAGTTTGCGACAAATGGTCGAACTCCAGATCGAGAAACTGAGCGCGGACGAGCAGCGCGTGCTGGAACTTGCGAGCGTGACGGGCATGTCGTTCACGGCGAATACAAACGTCCTCGGCGCGACCGTGGACCAGGAGAAACTTGAAAGCACTTGTGAAGACCTAGCGCGCCGCCAGCACATGGTGCGGCGGATGGGATGGAGTCGGTTACCGGACGGGACCATTTGGCAGTGTTACGAGTTTGCCCACGCCTTGTATCGTGAGGTTTTCTATCGGCGGCAGGCGCCGAGCCGATGGGCGCGAGTCTGCATCGAAGAAACGCCGGCACACTCGTTCATGACCGCGTGAAGTCCGCGGAGGCGGCTCTTATGCACGGGCTTTGTCGATCATCGCCTCCCAGATCCCCTTCGACCGGAGAATGAGTTCGACCGCCTCGCGCACTGCTCCATGTCCAGGAGGGGCTTTCGTAGTGTAGTGCGCGGCCTGTTTTACTTCTGGGACGGCATTGCCCACGGCGATCGCGAGGCCGGCTCGGTGCAGCAGGGGAATGTCTGGCAGATCGTCGCCGATATAAGCAACTGCAGAATCCGGGACGCCAGCCTTCCGAATGATTTCCTCATAGGCCGGCGTTTTCAATGGCTGCTTCATGTAGATAAATTCCATCTTCATTTCCTGCGCGCGGCGCAACAGAGCCGCACTTTCGCGACCAGTGATGCAACCGGTACGCACGCCGGCGGTGTGGGCGAGCGTCAGGCCTTGGCCGTCATGGGCATCGAAAGTCTTAATTTCAAGCGCGGTGCCGTCGTTTTGCGAAAGCAGGGTGACGCCGCCGTCCGTCATCGTGCCGTCCACGTCCATGAGCAGCAATTCGATCTGCTTAGCACGCCTCTTGAGTGCAGGAGAGATTCTTTTGAAATTGGCCAACGAAGCCTCCAGTCGGCGCGAATAGGGGGGTCTACGGTAATGCGTTCGCGTCCTCAACACAATCTCACACCTGATGTTTAATCTCTGCCAGGACTTTCAGGTTTCGTCAACCTCCGATGCGTGCGGACATCACGCCAGCTGTCCAAGTTTGCCATCATGGAAAGGGGGCCTGCCTCGTTACCTAGGACGCGTGGGGTATCGACAGCTCCTGCTCGAGCGTGAAATCGAGCAGGGTCTCGCTCGGTATTCTCACTTGGTCTCCCTTGGTGATGATCTCCGAGCCTGCACCGGTTCCGCCACCGACGCCGGCGCCGATCGCGGCTCCTTTGCCGCCACCCGCGAGGGCGCCGATAATCGAACCGATCGCAGCTCCGCCGATGGTTCTCTTCGCCGTACTCGCCCCGCGGGACTTACCGGTCAATTCATATTCTCCCGTCACCACCGGGATGGTCTGCCCATTGATCACAATCCCGGTTAGCTCCAGCTGCAGTTGCGACCTGCCGGTAAACGTCCCCGATTCCTTGGACTCTGCCAGACGGCCATAGACGTCGGCTCCTTTGGCGACGACGATGTTGCCGTCAATCGTCAACGGTTCTTCCAGCGAAGCCTGGAAGCGATCTCCTACATGGTTCTTGGTGGAATCGATGCGGTCGATGGTGCGCACAGAAATACGTGTTCCTGCCGGGATGGTGATATACCGCACCGCTTTCGCGCTGGCTTCCGTCGCCGGTTCGGCGGGGAAGGAGTTTGTCGGCCTTGTCGGCATGTCAGGTGGTTTTTCAGAATCAAACTTGAGCGAAACGATGTCGGCGACCTTGTACACCTGCACAGACGAGTCCACGCGGAAGCTGATCTCACTCTCTGTCCCGCCCGTGAACTTTCCCTTAATCAAGCTGCCGTTCTTCAGCTCCAAGGAATCGGCCCGCGCAATCGAGGCCGCAAGCAAGACCGCTATGACCATTTCAAAATTGAAATAGAGCTTCATCCTGAATTCTCCTTCGTCGGGGTCCAGCAACCTTACGGTTTGTCTCGAGGCAAGCTGGCCGCCACACATCCACATCTGCAATAGCAACCTCAATGCCAGACGCCATAGGCTGAATTCATACGGATATTCGACGAGCACAGCGGACAAGCATTTGTCATGCGTCAAAAATTGGCGATGTTTCGTATCTGAACGGACGAGGCAATGCTTCGCCACTCCTGGGGAGAAGTCCAAGTAGTTGTTTCGAAAGGAGCAGCAGTCAGCCGCGGATACACCATCAGATTGGAGCCGCGAGTGCTTGGACGGTAAGGGAATGAGGACAAGCAAAATGAACCCAGACTATGTTTTCTTGTGCGGAGTGATGTGGGCGCAGTATGCCTCGGAAGATGCCGGCCGGGAACTGGTACGAGCTCAGCAGTGTGACGACCCAGACGTGGCCCTCCTCGCCAGCGCTATCCTGGGAAAAAGCTCGCCTCTGCCTGCCATGGGGGCAGGACTCTGAAGCACCATCGCAGAAAGCCGCGACGTGAGAGTAGGAGAGAAGCAAAATGAAAGTGCGTTCGATTATCGGCGCCGCCTTGTTACTGGGTGTGATGGTTGGCACCACCCTGGCCCAAACGGCGCGAAGGGGGACAGATGTGGAGCCGCCTGCCCTGAAGGAAATTCTTGCCAACGCTAAAAGTCCGGCTGCCGCACAGCTGGCCGATCTGATGGCAATCAAACCGGAACTTCCACTTGGCCCAACCGACGTCCTCAAAGAATACCAACAGGCGATGGCCCTGATCGCGCAATCAATGTCTGAGGAGGTTGCGAATATCTCCCGGGCGCAGGAGGCGAATCAAATTTCTCGTGAACAGGCGGAGTACCTGATTGGAGAAAGATACCAAGTCGCCATGATGCAATATCAGATCCTCAGCGCATTCCATGACATGCTGGAGCACGATGTGGCTGAGGAGTCGGCTCGGGCCAAGCGCACGCGCAGAGTTGGCGAGTCGGACACAGCGGTCGTCGTGAGACTGCCATCTTCGGGACCTTCCGCAGAAGCCAAATAGAACAACGTGCCCGATGTCGAGGACCGTGGGGCAATTCCAGACTCTAATCGCGCGAATGTTCCTTGAAGAGCAGGATCACAAGCAACTCATCAGTAGGCTAAAGCCTCTCCACTGTGAGAATCGCAGTCATTCGGTGCTCCTGCCCGGGCGCCAGGTTGATGGCGGCATCCAGGATGTTGCTCGCTTCGACGCACAGAAACTGCGTCCGCTCGTCGTTACCGAGATCGCGCATCTCAGAGGCTTTCTCGCGCCACGGATTCCACACGACCGTAGTGAGCGAATTGGCCTTTGCCAGTCGAATCCGACGCCGCATGTTGGGATCCAATAGTTCCACCGTGTCCCGGGTATTCAGGTAAGCGTTGTCGGTCTGCGAGGCGAACACCACGTCGCCCCGCTGTGTCTTCTCCTTGTTTGAGTCGGTGTTGTCGAGAAAGTGGACGGCGTCCAGGCCCAGAACACGCACCTGCCGAACATCCGCCACGCGGTTGTAGGTGTGGAGCGCTTCTTCGAGGCGCAACGTCGTCGTCCCTGTATTGGTACAAACAAGCTCCAGTTTGAGTTGGGAACTGAAAGTAACGCGATGCGCGAGCCGGAACTCTCCCGGCCACCAGTGCCGGGTGCTTTCGTCGCTCTCCGTCATCATGCTGACGACAACCGCGCCATCCTCCTGGAGAATCGATTCGAGCCGCCAGGGCCTTGTGCGCACGAACCCATGTGCCGGAGCCTGGGGATCATCGGCTTTGGCGCGAAACCACGGGAAACAGATCGGGATTCCACCTCGGATTGCCTGACCATCCGTCCACCGCGATTTCGAGCTCAGAAAAAGCACCTCGGCATTATTATTGCCCGCAGGCTTCCAGGAAGTTACCTGGGCACCGTGCAGGTACATCTGGCCTTCGCAGAGGGGAGAGGTGATCTGTACTCGCGGCATCGCGCCATTACCTTCGCCAACACTGGCGAGCCCCGGAATTCCAAACCGGCGATCCATTTCTGCTACCGCAGAGAGTGTGTCCATATTAAGGTTCTCCTTTGCCTTTCACGGTGTCCCCAGAATTAGAGGAGGAGCATCGATCCTTCGTTTTACTTCGACAGTTCCGAAACGGGGACAGTTGCATCGGCCCACCCTTCTGCCCGCCCTGGCTCTCGCCACCCGCCGTTTGCTGGCGTGACACCCTCAAAAGCAACTGAATGTGGACTTTGGGGCCGATCGCATCTCGTATGGGGGACGGACGGTGTGATGACGGTTAACGCATCGGGACAGACGCAACATGTTCGCTACTCTGTTAACCTTTGCTCGAGCACTCGAAAGCTAAGGATCTTCTCAGGATGGGTGGAGTAGGTCAGGATCCCGTGCATCCCTTCTAGCAGCAAAACGTCCTTCCCAGGAGTACGCACTTCGATCAGTTCTCCGGCATCCGTCTTGTACTTGACCGCGTAGTACGGCTTGATAAAGGGTAAGTCTAGAAGGTGAACGGACACAACAGTTCCAGGTCCTACGATGGAGACTGTGTTGGGCTGTCGGACGAAGGACAAGTCCGAAGTTGCTTTGCCCCAGGCCGAGGGCAGACACGCAGTCAAAGCCACGATCTGAAGAAGTTTGCTCAGCATTGCAGTTTCTCAACTAAAAGTTCTAACAGACCGTCTCTACTCAAGCCGGAATTTTCCCTTCTTAAGAAGGGGTTTGCTTGGTACACGGCCGTCAAACGGTACTAGCGCTTGGGCCCGGCACTTCTTGTTCCGGCGGCAGGTCGTCTCGTAGTGTTGACTGCCCACTCCCATTCCGAGAGCCAGTTCCTGCCGCACCTGCCAAAGCATTCGAAGTCCATCATGTGTCCGCCGCACTGTGGGCAGACAAGATTGATGATCGAAGAAATCATGCTCGCGTTCGCTTCTCCCGGCATTGTCTCGATGCGCCTCATGGTGCCCTCCTCACCTCACTGCAGGCTTTTCCCGGAACGTTCTCCGAGTTGCGAAAACGCGAGGCGCAGCCCAGCACCGCGTACGACGGTTAACTTACAACGGGTATCTGTCGCTCTCAGCGCTCCGTGCTGGTTGGCTACGGAATTCGTCTGGGCCACCTGCTACCGGCTGCAGCCTCGCTCGGTGCGTGATCATGCAAACGCAATGCCAAATGCTTAACACGCGAACCCGCCGTCTTGCGTGCCGCGTGTCAGAGCACTTGGCAAGCCTTTGGCAGTTGACGGACTGTCACGCGGCGGGCGGCCAGACCACCGGTGGGCACGGCGAGGAGCCTTCAGTTGTAAATCGATTGAAAATCTACCTGCTTAGCAAACCCTGATTGAGTTCTGGTATCTGGCATCGCGCTTGCACCTTCAGGGTTGAGCGGAGCCACGCCGTAGCACACGTACCAGCACTAACTCCGCGAGCGGAACACATTTTTCTAAGAGGAACTGATCATGAGATCTGAATGTACGGCATCACGCATTGTCTTCACTGTACTGTTTTTGTTGGTTGGCGGAATCTCGGGATTCGCGCAGAATGGCAAGCTCAAACTTCGTGTCACCCCCAAGCAGGCCTACGTCTTTCTGGACGACCGCGCCATCAGCGAAGCGAGCAAACATCCCTCCCTGAACCTGAGCCCTGGGGAACATAAGGTCGAACTGGTCAATTATGGCTATCAGCCCGTTACGCGCACGGTCACCATCACGGCGGGAAAGACGACCGACCTCGAAGTCGCTCTGCAGGCAGTTGCCGCAAAGGTCTCCGGGCCGTTCGGCGCGATCGCGATCGAAGGAGCTGACCGCGACGCCGTTTTGTTGAACGGAAAGACCCCTGACTTCTTTGTTGGGCACGGCGACGAATTCAATACTGATTTCTTGTGGTGGAAGCAGGAGTTGGTTGTCCCGCCTGGCACCTATCAGGTGAGTATCCAGAGCGGCGATAAGGACGTCTGGTCAGGCCCAGTCGACGTTCCCGTAAACCAGCGGGTGATAGTGGATGCCTCCAAAGGTGTCCGCAAGACTGTGTCCTGGTCGCGCGGAGAAAAACTCGGTACCGGCCCACGCTTCAAAGCGGGAGTAGCCAGCGCGACTGTGGCCGTGGCCAAGCCTACGGCAGAATTGGCAGCGACCACCGCGCAACTCAATTGCGGAGACTCTTCCCAACTCAAGTGGAACTCCACCGACGCACCGCAGGTTGAAATCAAACCGGTTGGAGCGGTCACAGCCTCCGGAGAGCGAGCGGTTCAGCCCAAGCAGACGACGACCTATGACCTTACCGCGGTCGGGCCGGGTGGCACGGCCACGTCCAGCGTCACCGTGAACGTGAACAGTGCGATCCAGGCAAATCTCAGCCTCTCGTCCGCCGAGACGCACTACAAGCGCGTGGGAGACAAGGTGGTCGAGGACAGCACTGCCGCGTTGAATTGGAGCGCGACGAACGCTTCCAATGTGGCGATCGCCCCATTGGGCGCGGTTGATGCGAGCGGCAGCCGCACATTGACCGTGACCCCTCAAAAGAGCGACTTCGGGCCCGTGGACGAAACCGTCAACTACACTCTGACGGCAACCAATGAGTGCGGCGGAGCCGAGACTCAAACGGTGGCTTTGCACATCGTCGGCTCGATCGAACCGGGTGCGCTCGCGATGCGCAGCGTCTACTTTCAAACCGATCGGCCCGGATCTCTCAAGTCTGAAGCCGCCCTGCTCGCGAGCGAGAAGCAGGCGCTGCAGACGATTGCCGAAGAGTTCAAGAAGTATCTTTCCTTCAAATCCGATGCGCATCTCCTGCTCACTGGCTATGCCGACAGGCGAGGGCCAAAGGCGTACAACCAGCGATTGTCGGAACGGCGGGCGGAATTGGCCAAGCGCTTTCTGGTAGAGCAGGGAGTGCCCGAAGCGAACATAGAGACGCAGGCGTTAGGCAACCAAGAGAACCTGACTGCCGATCAAGTCAAACAATTGTTGGACCATGATGCCGGCTTGAGCGTGGAGGCTCGGGAAAAAGTGATCCGGAAACTCGGGAACATCGTCCTGGCTTACAACCGCCGGGTGGATTTCACCTTGAGTTCCACCGGACAAGAGTCGGCGCGCGCCTATCCGTTCAATGCGGATGACTTCACGAGGCTCGCTGACAGAAATGGTCTGAGAAAAGCACGCCCTGTAGAACCAGCAGCCGAAAAAGAGGGGATGGGGAATTAGCGCATCTCGGTGCCAAGCAGGAAGGCCTCACAAGACCGTCCTGCTTCCATCCCATTCTTAGAGTACGAGGAGCGATCAATGTTTAAGCTACTGTGCGCGATCTGTATCTGTTTTGCGGCGGTTCCGGCATTGTGCCAATCGACGTCGAAGTATCAAGTGGGCACAATCACTGATGTCAAACCTCATCAGGCCGCAGCGGATGCCGGTTCCGGTGTGGTCAGCTATGACGTTTCGCTCAAAGTGGCGGACACAATCTATCTGGTGCTGTACAAGCCGCAGTTCAACATGAACACGGTTCGGTACGCTGCTGGGCGTGACCTTCTTGTCCTGGTTGGCAAGAACACGATTACCTACAACGACATCTTGGGCCAATCACTGGAGGTACCCATCGTGAGCCGGAAACCGGCCGAAGCTGCGAATCAGACCAAGTAACTGAGGGGATCCGCGATTTTTGTGTTATTTAGCCGGCCAAAGTAGCACGGTACCTGCCCTGTTCTGCCAGTCATCTGCCAAATTCTTCGTCACCTGATCGGTGAAGATGTTCACGTCGGCCGCAGCTTCTTCTGCTGCTTGCCCACTCCTGGTCTGGACCTTCGAATGCTTGAGGTTATTAGGTAAGAGTTTGGCAGAGCCTAGCGGACGATGAACAAATTCCGGATGGGCTGGGATTGGAGAGCATACATGAATCGCAGGGTTGTTCCAGCAGAGCACACGCCGCACGGCTACATGCTGATGCCGCATCGAGTTTGGGCGTATCTGGTCCTTCTCATTGGGTGCGCGGTAGCGGCGCTTGCCCAGAACGCCAGCGAACCAACGAATGTAAATGCGCCGTTCAGTGCCCGCGTTACCCATCTCCTAGGCTTCGAAGGCGCAGCGAACAACGCTGGCGGGACGCTGTCAATTCAAGGCGGCGCTTTGCAGTTTCAGAAGAGCGGAAAGCCGGCGGTCGAAGTAACTATCGCTTCTGTCAAGGATGTTTTTCTCGGCGACCACAGTAGGCAGGTCGGAGGGTTGCCCATGACCTTGGGAAAGGCCGCGACTCCATTCGGTGGGGGACGAGTGGTTAGCCTCATTGCCCACAAGAAGTACGACACTCTCACCCTCGAGTACGTAGACGCAAACGGGGGAGTTCACGGAGCGATCTTCCAGTTACAAAAAGGGCAAGGGGGAAGTCTCAGGGATGAACTGGTGGCCCGGGGAGCACATGTCCGCCAAAGCGAAGACGAGGCTACGAAGCAAAGCACTGCGGAGGTTTCAAGTGATCACAAGTAAACGAGTCTCATCGATTCTGCTGGCGCTAGCGATTGTGGCGATGGCCATTGCACATTCTCCAGATCTGGCTGCTCAAACCGCCACGGCGAAATCCTCCTCCCGGCGAGACAGTTCCGGGGGCGTGCAGTGGAGCGTGCAAGTGGTCCAGGTTGATCCCGGCGATGTAAATCTCGCACCTTCCTTTCAGATCGCCATCTACGAGAGCCTTTTAGAGGAACTGGGAAAGACGAAGCAATTTAAGCAGGTGCTTCGTGACGGCGACCGAAATGCCACCGAGGTTTCCGATCTTTTGATTCTGAAAACAACTGTGCAGAAGTACACTGCCGGCAGCGAGACTCGACGCGCGGTGACCACCGTGAGTGGCGCAACCAAGTTAACCGTGCGCAGCCAACTGTGCAGTCGCGACGGCAAAGTCATCGTGGAGCGCACGGTCAACGGCAATGTCCGTTTTCTGGGGAGCAACCTGCGAGCAACCCACAACCTCGCACGCAATGTGGCCAAGACAATCAAACAATCAGCTTTGCCGGAGCCCTCGCTCTCAGTTCCGGCACAGGGTGCGCAGTGACTCGTGATCAACAATGGTTCCGGGATGGTGTACTCGGCCTCGAGGATTGAAGCGGGGAAGGAAACGCGATTGGAGGGGACATGGCAACGCCGATAATCCAAATTAAACCTGTTTTCATCGCCGCGATTCTTATCGGCCTGACAACGTCGGCAGTGTCCGCAATGGCGCAGCTTGGGCAGGAAAGCGACCACACTCTCGCAACCCCACTCGAGCCCCTGCGGCCAGGCGTGACAGAAGGCCAGATTGTTGCGGAGTTACTGGCCCATAACGACTTGCGAAAGTCGGCGTTGATCGATTACTCGGCCTTGAGAACCTATCAGGTCATCGATTTGAAGGGGAAAGTGCACGCCGAAGAGATCGGCCGGATGGAGTTTCGTGCGCCCGACAAGAAAACATTTGTTGTTACATCCGAAAAGGGATCTGGACTGATCCGACACATGGCGCTGAACCCGCTCATCAACAGTGAGATCGAAACGGCCGCTGGCAAGGAGCATCACGACAGCGCCATTGCTCCCGACAACTACATCCTTACGCTGCTTGGGGAACAACAGGTAGGACCATACCGCTGCTTCGTCGTGCAAGCAGCCCCCAAACGAAAAGACAAGTACCTGTTTGAAGGTAAGCTGTGGATTGATGTCGAGGACTACGCGGTGGTCCGGATCGAAGGTAGTCCCGCCAAGAAGCTTTCCTTCTGGATAGAGCGAGCCGACTTCGTGCGGCAGTACCAGAAGATCGGAGGATTTTGGCTACCGCAAAGAGACGAGACGTTTGTGCAAGTCCGGTTGTATGGCAAGAAAGTCCTGACCATCGACCATCAGGACTACGTCGTCAACGGAGCTCAAAACAAAGTGGTATCGATGCCTTCGCAAGAGGCTCGGGTACGAGCCGTCGCTGGCGGCAATTAGCGTTGCTGTCTAAATCGGTTCCAAGGAACAAGTATGCAGCCAGCAGGTTCAGGAGCGGAAATGCTGGAATGGTCATCCGCCAGCGCGGATGCGCTGGCTCTTCGCAATATCCTGCTGGCAACCGATTTCTCAGAGAGTTCAACGAGAGCACTCAACTATGCGCTCGGGATCGCGGCCAGGTATTCCGCCACATTGCACTGTCTTGGCTCAGCGTGAAATGGAGAAGCAGCGTTCTCCGTTAGTGTAAGATTCCGCCCCTTCGGGGCGGGGATTTTCAAGGCATCTTGGGGTCTATCGTCCGATGACTTTTTCTGTTCTGTGAACAGCGCGAGAGGGTTAAGCTCGCGCGCTGCCCGCATCGGCTCGATG